>NZ_JMQC01000008.1:1775000-2075000 GCF_000746925.1 Bacillus clarus | reverse complement strand
ATAAAGGTAAAGCAAGCGGGACATTCGGAAAATTTGGTATTTATTCGTTCAACGGCAATAAAATCATTACAACTTCAGGTGGAGGTATGCTTGTTTCGAATGATGTCGAAGCATTGAGAAAAGCAAGATTTTTAGCTACTCAAGCAAGAGATCCGGCTCCACACTACCAACATAGTGAGGTTGGATATAATTATCGTATGAGTAATATTTTAGCGGGTGTAGGTAGAGCTCAGTTGCAGGTCTTACAAGAGAGAGTACATGCAAGAAGACGAATATTTGATAGATATTATCAAGAATTATCTCATATTCCAGGGGTACAGTTTATGCCTGAGTTAGAGGATACTTATTCAAACCGATGGCTTACAGTTCTTACTGTAGATGAAGAAAAAACAGGAGTATCGATTCAGGCATTACTGAAACAACTGGAAAATGAAAACATTGAGGCGCGTCCTGTTTGGAAGCCTCTTCATATGCAACCTTTATTTGAAGATGTAATGTATTATCCGCATAGTGAGAGTAAGGATGTTTCTAGAAAATTATTTGAAACAGGCGTATGCCTTCCATCTGGATCAGGTATGACAGAAAAAGATCAGACAAGAGTTATTACATGTATTAAGAATATATTGACGATAAGTGCTGGCATGTAAAGATAAAAAATAGAAAGAGTTTTAATTAAGAAAGGCGTTAATGAACTAGGAGGATTTAATATCTCATTCAGTGCTGTTTTTGTGAAATTTCATTTTACGGAAAAAAATTTTTTTTGCATGAAAGTCACGGCAATCCCTATAAAGAGTAAAATAGTAAGCGTACATAATCTTGTGGTAAATGCGAATTATATTTTTTTCTAGCATTATTAGTGGTAAACGCATATTATATCATCCCCTTTGTGAAAACGGTATAAATATAAAAAGGTTATTCTCCTGTTTCGATTAAAGAAGCAGGAGAATAAAATAATAGAGAACATAACACGTGAAAAAGCACCTTTAATTAGTGGGTTAATAATAAATTATATAAATATTATAGCACAGAAATTTTTAAAATATAAAAAGATGAAAATTCTCCCGTTTATTTGTAAGATATAACGTTTATCCTGCTATTTGTGAACATTAAGAGCACTACCTTAAGATTTTAGGGAAACTAAGAAAATAGATGGGATGTTCGTAAAAGCTCGATTGGTGAGATTAATAGTTGGTAGGGATGTAAAGCCTCCTACCGATTAAAGTTTTACTGTATTATTTGTTCTTACAGTTACTAAAAAAGATACATAAATATTCATTTTTTTGAGTATATAGATACTTGACAATGCAATAGTGAAATGGTAATCTGATTTTATATTCTTTATAAAGAATATAAATGTTTTATTGATATATTAAATTCAAGGATTTTTATTCATATAAAATTCAGATGGTAATATCTTGATTCGAATTAAGAGAATCACACCTTTGTTCTTTTTTGGAGAAAATTAAAATGCAAGGGTTTACAATGGGATAGGTATCCTAAAGGCTTGAATACTTCAACTGAAAAAAGATTTAAGGCTATAAAATTGGGTTTTAAAATCTGTTATGCGTAAACGAGGTGGTTTGAGGAAAGGGTTTTCTGGTATATTAATAACATTTTTTTGATATATCTGGTAATTCGCTTATCCATTGGGTTTTCCCTTAATTGTCTCGTAGTGGGAGGAAAAAAATGAGTGCAATAACCGGAATTTATCATTTAAATGGAGAACCGATACCGCCTGAGCATAGGATTGGAATCATGAAGGATTTATCTCGTTATCCAGGTGACAATACCGATATATGGTACAAGGAAAATATTTTTTTTGGCTCCCATGCAAAATGGATAACATCTGAATCTATTAATGAACAATTACCTTACTATGATTATGAAACACAGTTGGTTATAACTGCGGATGCTATTATTGATAATCGCAATGAATTATTCGATAGATTGCAAGTAGAAAAGGTACATAGAAGAGAGATGCCTGATAGTAAGTTGATTTTACTCGCTTATCAAAAGTGGGGAGAGCATGTACCAAAGTATCTAGTTGGTGATTTTGCTTTTATGATTTGGGATGAGAGAAAGCAATTGCTCTTTGGTGCACGTGATTTTTCAGGAAGTCGGACTTTTTACTTTTACCGCAATCAAAATCAATTTGCTTTTTGTACTAGCATACAACCGCTGTTTTCTTTACCGTACGTCGGGAAGGAATTGAATGAGCAATGGTTAGCTGAATATTTAGCGATACCTAATATGCTTGATACAATAGATGCATTTTCAACAGTGCATAAAAATATAGAGCAAGTCCCCCCTTCTCATACTATCTCCGTAGTTAAGGAAAGAGTTAGTATTGCGAAATACGACACGTTATTTGTAGAGGAGCAGTTGCAACTCAAATCAAATGAAGATTATGAAGAGGCGTTCAGGGACGTGTTTGAAAGCGCAGTAACGTCAAGGTTACGTACTCATCGTAATGTTGGTTCTCATTTAAGTGGGGGATTAGATTCAGGTGCTGTTGCTAGCTTTGCTGCGAGAGCCCTGCAAAAAGAGAACAAAAAATTATATACATTCAGCTCAGTACCTGCGGAAGGGTTTACTGATTGGACTCGTGGTCATACGATAGCTGATGAAAAGCCATTTATTCAAACTACAGTACAACATGTAGGGAATATTAAAGGGAATTATTTGAATTTTCCGGGAGAAAATTCTTTCTCAGAAATTGATGATTGGCTTGAGATTATGGAGATGCCATATAAATTTTTCGAAAATTCCGTCTGGGTGAAAGGAATTTATGAAAAAGCCCAACAACAAGGGATTGGGGTGCTCTTAAATGGAGCGAGAGGAAATTTCACAATCTCTTGGGGGCCAGCTTTAGATTATTATGCGATTTTACTTAAAAAGTTCAGCTGGTTGCAGCTTTATCGTGAAATTGATTTGTACGGTAAAAATGTTGGGGTCAAAAAATCGAGAATACTGAAAGTTGTAGGGGAGAAAGCATTTCCATCGATAAAAAACATGTTTTCCTCGGAACAGCAATACGAACTGCCAACGTTAGTTAGTCCAGAACTTGCAAAACGTACTGATGTATTTAGAAAGCTTGAAGAACATGGTGTGAAAGTAACAGGGGCTTCTATCCCAAATATATATGAAATAAGGCAGAAACATTTTGAACAACCAAACTTGTGGAATACAACGGGTACAAGTGGAACAAAGCTCTCCTTGCGCTATGGTTTACAAGGGCATGATCCAACGAATGACTTACGGGTAATTCGATTCTGTTTATCGTTACCACTCGAACAATTTGTTCAAAATGGCTTAAATCGTGCACTTGTCCGGAGGGCCACAAAAGGATTTCTTCCTGACAAAGTAAGATTAAATCAACGTGTGCGGGGAATACAGGCAGCTGATGTGGTCCATCGCATGATTCCTTCATGGAAAATGTTTATCGAGGAACTTCAGCAGCTTAGTGAAGACCCAGTGGCCTCTAACTTTTTTAATATAGAGATTATTAAGAATGCGATTTTGAAAATTCAAAGAGAACCACGAGTAGAATACGTGTTTGATCCAGATTTTAGAATTTTAATGCGTAGTCTTATTGTCTATCGATTTATCAAAAAATATATTTGAAAGGGGGTGAAATTATGAAACAAGAATGGCAATCACCAGTATTAGAAGTGCTTGATATCAACATGACAATGGCTGGACCTGGAAAGAGACTTGTTGACCAAGTTTTTGAAGATGAGGATGAGCAAGGCGCTCTTCACCACAGCTAATGCACTAATATTTAAATGAGATTTATATGCTTTACAGCCCTTATATAGTTTAATTACGGTATAAGGGTTTTTTTAAATCAATTTTTCAACTATTTGGAGTGAGAAAGATGATACATACTGTAAAGAAAGAGATTTACAAAGCCTTCGGATTAGCCCTATTAAGTGAGATTCCCCTGCCGGAATTGCCTCAAGTAAGTAATTACGAAAATGAAGTAGACGTAAAAGTAGAAACTGCAGATTTGTCCCAATTATGGGGAGAGTTATCTTCTCCGAAGTCAGTGTTTGTAGTTGAAGAAGAATTAATTATGTTTCAAATCCCCGAAACTGCTACGTTTTGTATTCAAAATGGAGAAAAAATCATTGTTTCACCTATGAAAGGGTCTGATCAAGATAAGATTCGGCTTTATATTCTTGGGACTTGTATGGGAGCATTGTTGATGCAGAGAAAAATACTCCCTCTGCATGGAAGTGTAATAGCCATCAATGGAAAGGCGTATGCTTTTGTAGGAAGATCGGGAGCTGGAAAATCAACTCTTGCATCAGCCCTTTTAAGCAAAGGCTATAAGCTTTTAAGCGATGATGTAATTGCTGTGTCTCTTTCTGAGGATAATACACCTTTTGTTACACCATCTTACCCGCAACAAAAGTTATGGAAAGAGAGTCTTGATCAGTTTGGAATGGAGACAGCGCATTATCAGCCATTATTTGAAAGGGAAACTAAATATGCTGTCCCCGTTACAGCTAACTTTTTCGAGGAACCATTACCATTGGCAGGTGTATTCGAATTAGTGAAAGTAGAAAATGGGGATGTTGAACTTCAGCAGATTGAAGGACTGGAGAGACTACGCACATTGCTGCGTCATACATATAGGAATTCATTAATCCCACGATTGGGGATGATGGAATGGCATTTTATGCATTCTACAAATATGGTAAACAAAATAGATATGTTTCAATTGAGACGTCCTATTTCAAAGTTTACGGCACATGATTTAGTATCCAAAATTCTAGAGTCTTTAAAAGAGGAGGAAAAATAATGAGTAGTAAACAAACAATTTCATTACACAGTTTTGTTGTACAAGGCCAGGAAAATGTAGTGAGCGATATGGATGGGGAGAAAGTGATGATGAGCATCCATAATGGGAAATACTATAACTTAGGAGGTATAGGTGGTGAAATTTGGAGTTTAATTAATGAATTAATATCTGTTAATCAAGTGATTGATATATTATTGTCCCGATATATGATTGAAGAGGCAGAATGTAAGGAACAAGTACTCTCTTTCTTAAATCATTTGTATGCAGAAGGGTTGATCTCGGTTGATGAAAAACTTTGATTTTTAATTGAACGTTCCAGATTTAATAGGTTAGGAGTAGGATCGATGAATATCATAAATAAAGCCAAAGCTTTCTTGTCGTTTGATATGGGAACAAAATTATTACTTATAGAAGCTTTCTTTTATTTAGGCTGGGCTCGTATTCTTAAAAGTATACCGTTTTCTAAAGCTGCTCCTATATTAGGAATTCATATGGCAGAAACGTCTTTAAGCTATGATGAATCGGAAAAGATTACGTTAAGGAAAATTTCTCAAGCAGTGCATATGATGAGCCGTTATACATTTTGGGAAAGCCAGTGTCTCGTTAAAGCTATCGCTGCAATGAAAATGTTGGAGAAGCGTCAAATTGAAAGTACCCTTTACTTAGGGACCGCGAAAGATGAGACAGGAAATATGATTGCCCATGCGTGGTTACGTAGCGGGCCCTTTTATATTACTGGCGTTGAAGAAATGAAGAGATTTACTGTTGTTGGTAAATTTGCAAAAAGGATAGGGTAAAAAAATCTTGAAGGAGAATGAGATGTATACCGGTTGTAATCTTGATTTGAGTCATTTACCTAAAGAACTAAAATTGTTACTTGAAATTATAAAGAAGGAAGATAAAGAGATACAAGAAATCCCGGGAGACTGGTTCATAAATATTGATTGGAACAAATTTTTGAAACTGGCGCTGCATCATCGTATGTACGCGTTCATTTATCCAAAAATGAAATCTATTGATAAACAGTTAGTTCCATCAAATGTTGTGCAAGTATTAAGTACATATTTTAAAAGGAATACATTCCATATGCTTCATTTAAGTGGAGAAATGGGAAAGGTAAGTAAATTATTTGCTGAAAACCAACTTCGACTTCTATTTTTGAAGGGCCCTATTCTTGGCGCAGATCTATATGGAGATGTTTCCCTTCGAACATCAGGAGATCTGGATGCCCTTGTTCCTATAGATGATCTTGGAAAAGTGAACGAATTACTTGTAAAGAATGGTTATGTCAAAGAGGATGATTTTCCGACGGTTATGAATGAATGGAAGTGGAGACGCCACCATACAACTTACATGCATCCGATAAGTAAGGTGAAATTGGAGATTCATTGGCGACTACACCCAGGACCGGGAAAGGAACCACGCTTCGATGAATTATGGGGGCGAAAGAGGACGAGTCCTGTCACAAATTATCCTGTCTATTTGTTAGGTAGAGAGGATTTGTTTATGTTTCTTGTGACCCATGGGACTAGGCATGGTTGGTCCAGGCTTCGATGGTTAACAGACATTGACCGTATGGTAAGGCAAGAAATAGATTGGAAAGAACTCACCGTTAAACTAGAAAGATATGGATGCAAGCAACTGGTAGGTCAGGCGCTTATTTTATCTTCTGAGCTTTTAGATACTCTTGTAATAGAAGAAGAGGCAAAAGTATTAATGTCAGGGAGAAGGGTAACGCAGTTAGCGCAGCTTGCTATATATTACTTGGAAAATATGATTAACTTGCATACAGATCCTGTCCCAGAAGAAGTTTCAAAATATCATGAGCGATATTTATATTTGTTAAAGACAAGCTCTCAAAAGCTACTGTTTCATCTTAGTTGGTTGTATCCTTATCCTCAGGATGTGGAAACTTTACCACTGCCAAAACAACTGCATGTTTTATATTTCCCTTTGCGACCGGTTTTATGGATTTGGAGGGAAATGAGGTACCGTAAGGAGAAGTGAAAATGAGAAATATTTTATATTTTACAAAGCGGTTATACTCTTTTACTGGAAACATTCTCATTGTTAATCTCATGGGAATGGTATTGGTCAGTCTTGTAGAAGGAATAGGCATTTTATTATTAATTCCTATGATAAGTATTAGCGGTATTGCGAAGATGAATGAGCAGACAAGCCCTCTTTCAGGGGTTCTTGGATTCCTAGGTGAGTTTCCAACTACTTTAGGATTACCACTTGTATTAGGAATATATATTATATTGGTCGTAGGACAAGCGCTTTTACAAAGGAATATAACAGTTCGTAATGCGAAAATCCAGATACGTTTTATTAATTACCTGAGATTGGAGAATTATCGTGGTTTGTTGCAGGCCAACTGGAGTTTTTTTGTGAAAAAGAGAAAATCAGATCTTATCAATTCTTTGACAACGGAATTAGGGCGTGTTAGCGCAGGCACTAATTTGTTTTTACAGTTGCTCACTTCTTTAATGTTTACATTTATACAGATTGGTTTCGCTTTTTGGTTAGCGGCAGATATAACAATTTTTGTAATATGTTGCGCTGTGGTGCTTGCTTTTCTTTCACGAAGATTTATTAAAAAGTCAAAAAGATTAGGAGGCCGAACTTCAGAGAATTCAAAAGCGTATCTTGCAGGCATAACTGATCATTTTAATGGAATTAAGGATATTAAGAGCAATACATTGGAACAATCTCGTTATATGTGGTTACGTAATTGGGTGGAAGATGTGGAACGTGAACAATTTGCATATATTAAGGTGAGAAATAATTCCCAGCTCTTTTATAAAATTGCATCAGCTGTTTTCATTGCTATTCTTATCTTTCTATCTGTTAAGCTGTTTCAAACGAAAACTGAGCAATTATTATTAATTATTCTTATATTTTCTCGTTTGTGGCCACGGTTTGCAGGGATACAATCAAACATGGAACAAATTGCAGCGAATCTTCCTGCTTTTATAGATTTGCTGGAATTACAGGAAGAGTGTAAGAAGAATATAGAATTGCAAGATATAGAGCAGGATTATGAGTGTATAAATCCTATGCAGATAGAACAATCTATTGAGTGTCAGAATATCTCTTTCCGCTACAATAAAGAAAATGCGGTGTATTCACTTAAAGATATTAATTTGCGCATTCCCGCAAATTGTATGACAGCTATTTCAGGGCGTTCAGGTGCTGGAAAGAGTACATTAATTGATATCGTAATGGGGCTTATGCAGCCAGAGAGCGGTCAGTTATTAATAGATAACAAACCGTTGACAAGTAAGAGCCTATTATCATTGAGAAAATCTATTAGCTATGTTCCTCAAGATCCATTTCTATTTAATGCCAGCATAAGAGACAATTTGAGAATGGTTGAGCCAAATGCAAGTGAGGAGCAGCTTTGGGAAGCATTAGAATTTTCCGCTTCTGCTGAGTTTGTTAGTAGGCTCTCACAAGGATTGGATACACTGATTGGCGATAGGGGAGTCAAACTCTCAGGGGGAGAACGACAACGTCTTGTTCTGGCTAGAGCGATACTTCGAAAGCCTTCTATTTTAGTACTGGATGAGGCAACAAGTGCACTAGATGCTGAAAATGAATCGAAAATACAAGAGGCGCTGGAAAGGCTAAAAGGAAGTATGACAATTATTGTCATTGCGCATCGACTATCTACTATAAATAAAGCTGATCAGGTTATTGTAATGGATCAAGGACAAATTATTCAACACGGTAGTTTCACACAACTGGCAAAAGATGAAAGTGGTTTATTTAGTAGCCTACTTGGACAACAGGCAAAAGTAAATATTTAAATATGGATAGTTATAATTGTTCTTTATAAATTTGAGAACTGTACTAGTTTTATTTTTTTAGGACAGTAACTATATTTAATTATTTATACCATACAACAGAAGTAGAAAACTCCCTTGTTTTTAGGACTAGAACTGGGGGTTCTTTTATTTTTATTTCAGGTAATGATAATGTAAGGAATCCGTGTATATAATTTGCTTTTAAACATAATTAGATCTTATTTTTATGAAAAAATAGTATGTTCTGTATAACGTATAGTATTTGAGATGTTAAATCTTAATTGTAAGATATAACACCTAGATAATATAAGAAAAGTGTAGAAAAATGTATAATTTTGTAGAAAATTACGTCCATAGTGGAAAAAACAAGTGAATGTCAGGTTTTTATTTCTTATTTTTGTCCTTTATAATGAACTATGAATACGACACATAAGGCAAATAATATAACTAATGTATATTGCCTTTCCCTAACTTAGACATACATTCTTTTTTCAACCTCCGTGCTAATTGCTAGTATTGTTTATACGATTTTTAGTAAAGGAAAAAAGGGTGTATCTTTTTTATATGAAGCGCACTTATAGATGTTTTCAGTAGAAAACATTTTTTGGTTTTTCGTGACAAAAATAGTTGAGGATGGGATAATAAGAATAGCGTGTTGGTGGTATGGCCAATTTGGTATATAAGGAGAGAATAATATGCTAGATATTCAACAGATTAAAGAAATTATTCCACATCGTTATCCATTTCTACTGGTCGATCAAATTCTAGAAGTAGAAGAAGGAAAAAGAGCAGTTGGGATTAAAAATGTAACGGCAAATGAAGAATACTTTAACGGACATTTTCCAGAGTATCCTGTTATGCCAGGTGTCCTAATTGTAGAAGCATTAGCACAAGTAGGTGCTGTTGCATTATTAAAGAAAGAGGAGAATCGTGGCCGTCTTGCTTTTTTTGCTGGGATTGATACTTGTCGTTTCAAACGCCAGGTACGTCCAGGAGATCAGATTCGTTTAGAAGTTGAAATGACTCGTGTACGTGGACCTATCGGAAAAGGAAAAGCAGTTGCAACTGTAAACGATGAAATTGCTTGTGAAGCTGAAATTACATTTGCACTTGGTGATAAAAAAGAATAGAGAAATAGTGTTTTCTCTATAGGAAATACGACAGAGCCTTTAGGGTATTTGTCGTATTTTTGTATATATAGTTTGGTTAGTATCAAAAGGAGCGTGCTATACAAAGGGGGAAATTAAGAACATAGGGATTGTAGAATAATTTAGGTAGTTTACCTATTGCCGTGTCATGATTGTGTTTAGTTAGTAACAAAAAATACAAAAATTAATGTTAATATCAATGTTTTGAAAATATATGATAAATGAAAACCCATACACGACAAAATGTATCGAAATTTGTCGAATCGAGTAGTGTAATATTTGTCAATTTCTCGAGTGATTTTCTCAACCATTATTGCTATACTAATGTGAGTTATGTAATATGTTAAATAGTTGTCTAGGGCTAAACATTATTAGGAATAGATGCTAGGTTGTTATTGTCAGAGTAAAATCTGGCATTTTATTTGTTTTCAGAGGTTTTTATGACAAATTATTGAAGGTTGGAGGAAGGCGTGGAAGAAACAATAAGTTTGAAAGAACTATTTACTATTTTAAGAAAACGTTTAGTGATGATCCTCGCCATTACGATTGGAGCAGCACTTGTAAGTGCGATAGTAAGTTACTATTTTATGACACCGATTTATCAAACTTCAACGCAAATTCTTGTGAACCAAAAGAAACAAGATGAAAAAATTATTCAGTATAATGAAGTGCAAACGAATGTGCAATTAACTAATACATATAAAATAATTGTAAAAAGCCCTGTGATTTTAGATAAGGTGAAACGTGAATTGAAGCTTGGCATATCTACTCAAGAGCTAAACGGTAAAATTAACGTAGCAAATGAGAAAGATTCACAGGTGATTGTAATCACTGTTGATGACAAAGATGCGAATTTAGCTCGTGATATTGCAAATACAACAGCAGAAGTGTTCAAAAGTAAAATTGCAAAAATTATGAGTGTTGATAACGTAACAATTTTATCAAAAGCGGAAGTGACAGAAGGACAGTCACCAATTAAGCCAAATAAAATCTTGAATGTAGCAATTGCATTTGTCATTGGATTAATGGCTTCAGTTGGACTTGCATTCCTACTAGAATACTTAGATAACACATTGAAAAAAGAAGAAGATATTGAAAAACTACTTGGTATACCTGTTCTTGGAGTCGCTTCACATATAAAGGGAAATGGTGCAAAGAGTAATAGTTTATTAGCAGCGAAGAGAGTAGGGGGGCATATAATTTAAGCCGAATTTAGAGTGGGAATCCTAACTTAAAGAAGGCCCAATTGTTTTTTGAGAAATTAGGATTCCTTGATGTGAAATGGAAAATAGGGGATACATAGATATAATGTTTTTGGACTGTGCCTGATTTGAATTTATAAAAATAAATAATGAAAATCTAATAAATAAAAAGTAAATAATTCGGGGAGGTTTTTATCATGGCAATACTTGTGACAGGTGGAGCGGGATATATTGGTAGTCATACATGTGTGGAATTGTTAAATAGTGGTTATGATATCGTGGTGGTTGATGATCTTTCTAATAGTGCGGTAGAATCGTTAAATCGAGTAAGAGAAATAACAGGAAAACAATTTGAGTTTTATAAAGAAAACCTTTTGAATCGTGAGGCAATTAATTTGATTTTTGAAGAAAATACAATTGAAGCAGTAATTCATTTTGCTGGTTTCAAAGCAGTAGGAGAGTCAGTAGCAATTCCGCTTACGTATTATTATAATAACATTACAAGTACATTAGTACTATGTGAGGTCATGCAGAAGCACAGTGTGAAGAAGATGATCTTCAGTTCATCGGCAACGGTATATGGTATCCCTGAAAAATCACCCATTATGGAAGAATTTCCTTTAAATGCAACGAATCCGTATGGTCAAACAAAATTGATGATTGAACAAATTATGAATGACATAGCTGTAGCGGACTCTGAATGGAGTATTACATTACTTCGTTACTTTAACCCCTTTGGTGCACATGAAAGTGGACGTATTGGAGAGGATCCAAATGGAATTCCAAATAACTTAATGCCATATGTGACACAAGTGGCTGTTGGGAAGCTAAAAGAATTAAGTGTATTCGGAAATGATTACTCAACAAAAGATGGCACAGGCATTCGTGATTACATTCACGTTGTTGATCTCGCTAACGGGCATGTGAAAGCTCTTGAAAAAATACTACATACAGCAGGAGTACATACATATAATCTTGGTACAGGTACTGGTTATAGTGTTTTGGAAATGGTTGAAGCTTTTGAAAAGGCTTCAGGAAAGACAGTGCCTTATAAAATTATAGACCGTCGTCCTGGCGATGTGGCTGTTTGTTTTGCGGATGTATCTAAAGCGAAGCAAGAGTTAGGATGGGAAGCAAAGCGTGGGCTTGAAGAGATGTGCGCGGACTCATGGAAATGGCAGTCGAATAATAAGAATGGCTATCAAGAAGCAGTATTAATTAGGTGAATGTAATTTTGTTCATATTCTTCTTTTCAGATAAGGGGATCATAATTTCAAAAGGATAATGTTAGATTTATTCCTTGTACTTGGCAAATAGATACAATGATAATGGTAATATGATCCAATGGTTCCTTTGTTCTTTGCTAGATATACAATACACTTTTTGAAGAAATCATGTAAATGTACAAATGCCTCATCTTACCCTAGGCTGGATAAGATGAGGCGTTGTTTGTGTATATAGGTAAGATGTTTTATAAGGAAATATAGAGTGAGTTGGTGATGAAAACGAATCACATGTATAATGGGGGAGTACTTTATTGATTAGCAAACTCATAAAGCTGACTTAAGAAAGAAGGTTACATAATGAAGAAAATTCTATTCTGGATACTTGGTATTATTGGTGTTCTTATAATCGCCGGGGGCGGTTATGCATACTATACGTACTCATCTGTGACGGGTACCTTAGATAAGGTGCATGCGCCACTTGAGCGTGATCATTCTACGAAACGATCTACGGATGTAAAGCTTGGGAATAAACAACCTGTTTCTATTTTGCTGTTAGGAGCAGATGAGCGTGGCGCAGATAAAGGACGCTCGGATTCGATTATGTTGTTAACGTTAAATCCGAAGGACAGTTCAATGAAGATGGTTAGTATTCCTCGGGATACATATACAGAGATTGTTGGTAAAGGGAAGAAGGATAAGATTAACCATGCATATGCATTTGGCGGAATTAATATGTCGGTGAATACGGTGGAGAATTTCTTAAATGTACCGGTTGATTATTATATTGAAGTAAATATGGAAGGTTTCAGTGATATTGTTGACGCTGTTGGTGGTGTTGATGTGAATAATGATTTAGCATTCACATTAGAAGGGATGTCATTTGAGAAGGGTAACATTCACTTAAATGGGGAACAAGCACTGAAGTATACACGTATGCGTAAGCAAGATACACGTGGTGACTTTGGTCGTCAAATGCGTCAGCGCCAAGTGCTAGAAGCGGTTATTAGTAAAGGGGCGAGTATATCGTCTATTACGAAACTAGGCACGATGTTAGAGACTGTTGAGAAAAACGTAAAAACAAATCTAAACCAAGATCAAATGTGGGATCTTCAAAGCAATTATAAAACTGCGATGAATAAGAAAGAAGAGGTTCAAGTTCCTGGTGACGGTCATAAGCAAGATGGTATTTGGTACTATTTTGTTCCAGATCAGGATCGTAAAGACCTTTCTAATAAGTTAAGAGAGCATTTAGAGTTGCCTAAGCAGTAATATATAGATAGAAAGTTTTGAGAGGGTATCGTCGTTCAACATATGTTCGACAATACCCTCTCTTTTTTTGTATGATTTTTGCTATACTAAACTGTACTATATACGTGATGGAAGGAGGATGATGATGAAGATACTCGTAGTTGATGATGAGTCGAGCATTCGTAATTTGATTCGGATGCAGCTGGAGATGGAAGGGTATGAGGTGTTGACGGCAGCTGATGGGAGAGAAGCTTTAGAGAGATGGAATGAGCAGCCGGATGTACTCATTTTAGATGTGATGCTTCCTGATACGGATGGGTATGAGCTATTACGTTTATTCCGTGAGAAGGATCGTGATATTCCAGTTCTCATGCTAACAGCGAAGAGTCAGATGAATGATAAGCTACTTGGCCTTCAGCTTGGTGCTGATGATTATGTGACAAAGCCTTTTAATTATGCGGAGCTTATTCTTCGGGTGAAGAATATGGCGCGGCGCGTGACGAAGAAGGAAGTTCCTTTAGACCATGAGGTGATTCGAGCTGGTGAGTTATTGATTTGTCCGAAGGAACGAAAGGTTCATGTGAGTGGGCAAGAGATTCAGTTAACGTACCGAGAGTTTAATTTATGCCAGCTGTTTGTTTTGAATCCGCAGCGTGTGTTTATGAGGGATGAATTGCTTGAGAAGGTGTGGGGCTTTGAATATATTGGGAATACAAGAGCGGTTGATATTATGGTGCAGCGCCTAAGGAAGAAGCTTGGAGCAAGCGGGGAGTGTATTAAGACGATTTATGGCGTTGGATATAAGCTTGATTGTTAAAAGGTGATGATATGTCGTTAAAACGAAATATGGTGTTTGGGATAGTTGGATTATTGATTCCGATTCTTTTTCTTTTGTATACGGTTGTTTATATTGCGCTAGAGAAGAATATGTATCATAATGCAGCGGATTCTCTTGAGAAGTTAAGTGTAGAAGCACAAATTTATACGATGAACTATTTAGAGAAGGAAGCAGAAGTGGAGACGCTGGGGCCAAATTCACTTTTAATTGCTTCTTATTTAGCGAAGCGGATGGATGTTCGTGTACAGATGATTGGGAAAAATGGAGATGTCGTTGCGGATACGCAAAAAGGGGCATTGCTTCATCGGAATGTAGATATTGAGCGTTCTCTGCAAGGGAAGAAGGCGTATGTTTTTGAAGAGGGAGACCCGGCGCCAATTCTTTTGTTTTCTAGTCCGGTTTATTATGGAAACGATGTCATTGGAGGCATCCGTTTCATAAATGAGTTAACGGATGAGAAGGAAGTTTTAACAAATGTAAGCTATACATTTCTTATTACATCTCTTTGTTTAGTAGCTGCTGGCATTTTCTTTGCGATTCGTTTAGCGAAATCTCTTCATAGGCCGATTGATCAGTTAAGACAAATGGCACAACGGCTTGCGAATGGGGATTACGAAAGTAAGATTGAGCTAAATGAGTATGTGGAGATCGCACAGCTCTCGGCATCTTTTAATGCGATGGCTGATGGAATTGAATTGCATATTAAGCAGTTAAAGGAAGAGAAAGAGAAACAGAAGGATTTTTTAGACCGGATTACACATGAGCTGAAAACACCGCTCACAGCAATTATCGGTTATGTTGACTTAATTCCGAAATTGCAGTCGAAAGAGGATGTTCAGGAAAGTCTTCGTTATGTGTCTGTAGAAAGCCATCGGCTATTATCACTTGTAGAGGAGTTACTTAAGTCTTCGAAGTACGGGACAAGTACGTTTGAAGTGTCACCTACTGTTGTGAATATAAAGGAGTTGGCGGAAGAAGCGATTTCGATTGTGAAACCTCGCCTACAGCAGTTTGAGATTGAGGTTATGAATGAGTTAATGGATGTACATGTCGTTGCGGATTTTGATAAGACGAAGCAAATCTTCTTAAATGTGCTTGATAATGCGATTAAATATAGTGATGCCACGCAAATCCGTATGAATGTAATTGTAAATAAACATGAGGCGAAGGTTTTTGTTCATGATGATGGCATCGGTATAGATGAAGGGTTGCTTGCGGAGTGGAATGAGTCTCCGGGCGGTAAGGTACTACCTTCTAGTTACGGAAATGGCTACGGTTTGTATATTTGTCAGGAGATTATGAATAAACAAGGCGGAAGCATGCGAATCGAGAGTAGTGAAGAAATGGGAACAACGATATTTATTACATTTTTACTTCCGAGGCGTATGGAAGACATAAAAAACTTGAAAGCGGTTAAATGATACATTTATGAAACAATTATGCGGTATTTTCGAAACAACGATTTTTTATCTTGGAGGTAGGCAGAAATGAAAAGGCTATCATTTCAAATTCTTTTAATTGTCTTTTGTATTGTTGCTTCCCTTATTTTGTTTTATGTCGTTGAGAAGCAGTTATATAATCACGTTACAATCGTGAATGACAAACAAGCCGTTTTAGAAAGAGTGAATGAATCCCTTCCTACTGAAGTGAAAGTAAGGCATGAGGAGTGGGGAGAAATCGTTGTAACGGATGAAGTTCGTTTACACGCGATTGTTTCATTCTTTGACCGGATGCGAATGGAGCAAACAGAGGCGAAGATCCAAGAACAAGTATTTACTGGAGAAGTAACGTACTTGAATGGACATAAGCGTACTTTTGCAGTAGGTGACTTGTTCCAGTATGAGGCAAACGTATACGGAAAGAATGGTACGGATCCGATGATCTCAGCATTTCAAACGTATTTGTTAAGTCTGTATTATACACCAGAACGTATTAGTAATTTCTTTGCGGAGGCAAAGGAAGTCGTAGTGCGGCAAGGCGATGTAATACGCAATGCAAATCTTACGCAAGTACTTGATTCTATTCGCGGGGCAAAGCAAATTACAGATTACGGAGAAATTCAGGGATTATTGCAATCGCAGAAGGATCCTATCGCTTATATTACTGCTTATAAAACAGGTAAGCGTGTAAAAAATGAGCGTGAGGATATTCTTACGATTTCTGTATATCCATCATACTTTGTTGTGCAATATCTTGGGGATAATAACGGGAATGTCATGTATATGAAAGGCTCCCTAGCAGCTTTATTTGTAAAGGAGAATGTTTCATGAGAAAGATAGCCTTTTTCTTCTTTTTGCTAGTAATTGGAGGAGCGATGTCTAGTTGCTCTCGAGATACAACCGCTATTAAATATAATAAAAGTGGTCTTCCTATTTTAAATGATCGTCACCTTGTAGCGTATGTAGCGGCTCGTGAAGAAGTTGGTGAAGCTTTGCTTTCATCATTTTGTAAGCCACGCGGATGTACGTATGAATTTATTCGTCTTTCAACAGAAGAGATTCTTCGGAGAGTGGAAGAGGAAGCTGGAAACCCGAAGGCTGATATTATCATTGGTGGTACAGTAGATGCACATCAAATGATGAAGCAAAAGGATTTATCTATTCCTGTTACGAGCCAGCATGCAAATCGTATTTCAAAAAACGTCAAAGATAAAGATGGTTATTGGTACGGTTATGAAGTAGAAAAACTGGCAATCGCGATTAATAAAGAGCGGTGGAATGAGGAAATAGCACCGCTTGGTCTTCCTTTCCCATCAGTATGGAAGGATTTATTAAACTCTGCGTATGCGGGGAAGATTGTTATGCCTGATCCAAATGTTTCAGGGACAGCATATACGCTGTTTCAATCCATTATTGATACTTTTGGTGAAGAAGAGGCGAAGGGATATGTAAAGAGCCTTGCAGGTCAGGTTGCAGAAGTAACGGTGAATGGTTACATGCCAGCTGAGTATGTGGCGAGTGGTGAATATATGATCGGTATTAACTTTATGGGAGACCAGAGAATGCTTCAAAAACAAGGCTTTCCGATTGTAAGTATCGTACCTGAGCAAACAGGGTTGTCTGTTAATGCGATTTCGAAATTGAAGCGTGCACCGAGTGGTATTATTGCGGATTTATTTATTGATTATTGTTTATCAGAAGAAGCGGGGCACATTTTAGAGAAAGTTTCGTTTGGCGTGCCGACAATGTTTGCGAAGAATGAGAAAGAAATCGAAGGTCAGCCAGTTAGAAGGACGAACAAAAATATATCAAATAGTGGAATCATCGAGATATGGAATAGGCAACGTCTCTCTCAAAAGTGAGAAAAGGAGACGAGATTATATGTTTAAATGGCTTAAGCCAGCACCTGCAATTGAAAGATTGCCAGCGAATATGATCGACCAGGTATATCGATTACTACGTATTCGTGTGTTAATCGGAATTTCAGTTGGGTATGCTGCTTATTATTTAGTTCGTAGTAATTTTAATTTATCTACTACGTATTTAGTAGATGAGTACGGATTTAGCACTACACAAATCGGATTATTAGGCGCAGTAATGGCTGTTGTTTATGGACTTAGTAAATTCTTTATGGGAAATTTATCGGATAAGGCTTTTGCTCAACGATTTATTGCAGTCGGTTTATTTTTATCTGGGCTTGTTAATATTTGTTTCGGTTTTGCATCTTCCTTTGGGATGATTTTAACATTACTTGTTTTAAACGGTATTGTACAAGGTATGGGAGCACCACCTTGTAGTATTGTTATGACGAAATGGTTTTCAAAGAAAGAACGTGGTACGAAAACAGGTCTTTGGAATATTTCACATAACGTTGGTGGACTACTTGTTCCACCGTTCATTGGAATTGGTGTAGGTATTTTTGGTGAAAGTCATTGGCAAGGTGGCGTATTTATTTTCCCGGCGATTATCGCGATGGTAATTGCGGTTCTTGTTTGGATTAATGCGAAGGATACGCCAGAATCTGAAGGTCTTCCTCCAATTGATGAATACCGTAATGACTATGAAGATCTTGAAAAAGCAGATAATGCTAACAAGATGTCACCAAAAGAAATTTTAATGAAATATGTAGTGAAAAATAAATTTGTTTGGTTCTTATGTATTGCGAATGCATTTGTTTACTTAATTCGTTTCGGTGTTATTAATTGGGTACCAATTTATTTAACAACAGTGAAAGGTTTTACAAAAACAGAGGCGCATGCAGCGTATTCAATATTTGAGGCAGCAGCGATCCCGAGTTCTTTAATTGTCGGCTTTTTAAGCGATAAATTATTCAAAGGAAAACGTATGCCGTTATGTGTTATTAGTATGGCTGGGGTTGTTGTTGGAACAATCGTATATTGGCAAGCAACTAGCATACTTGTTGTGAGTGTTGCAGTTTCTATTATCGGCTGTTTAATTTATGTACCACAGTTTTTAATTGGTTTAAGCGCAATGGAATTAGTACCGAAATTTGCAGTAGGTACAACAGTTGGTATGTGTGGTCTGTTTGGTTATGTTGGAGGAAGCTTCGTAGCCAACGCAGCAATTGGTATTATTGTTGATCGTTCTGGCTGGGATGGTTGCTTCATGTTACTGTTAGCAGGTGGTGTTTTATCAACAATTTTCTTACTAATTGTTCAAATGGGACATGAGAGAAAAGGTTCTAAAGTGGCATAATCGTTTATTAAAAAAGCTATCCAATTGTTATATTGGATAGCTTTTTTGGATGTGGAATTTATATCGTTTTCATAGTATATCTAAAAATAGGATTATTTCTTAAAACTATCTTAAAAGATAAGATGTCATATTTCTAAACATTGGTATTTTTGTTACAATATAATTGAATGTGTAAAACTTTGTAAGGTGATCGTAATAATGTAAAAAGAAAATACGTCATTTTCAGAAAGTTTTATATAGTTTAATAGTTATTATACTAAGATATAAAGGGAGAGAGAATATGTTACCAAATACGGTTCGGACTCCAAACAAGAAAAAGAAATGGATCATCATCGGGGTTATTGCGTTAATAGCTATCGTTGCAGCTATTAATATTTTTGTAATGCAAGGGAAGAAGAAAGGAACAGCGAAAACAGATGCTGTAAGTTTCGAGAAGGTAACAGAACGTAAATTTAATAATACGAAGTTAATTTCGGGACAAGTAAAACCAGGAAACATTGAAAGCTTTTACGCAGATCCGACAAAAGGAAAAGTGAAGGATATTGAGGTGAAAGAAGGACAAGAGGTAGAAAAAGGAACGAAATTATTTTCTTATGATAATGAAGAAATCAATTTACAGATGAAGCAAGCTGAGCTTGATCAAAAGATGGCTGATATGCGCTATGATCAAGGGAAAAAGAAAATAGATTCATTAAAGAAAGAAGTTAAGAAAGCGAAAGATAGTGGGGCTGGGAAAGAAGTAACAGATCCAATGGAAGAACAAGTAAATGAATTAGAAATGCAGCAAAAGACAACTGATCTTGAGAAAGAAAAAGGAAAGCTACAAAAAGAAGAGCTACAGAAAAAACAAAAAGAACTTACGATTTATAGTAACTTCGCTGGTGTTGTACAGAAGTTAGATAAAGATGCAACACAAAGTTCATCGCAGGCATTAGGTGGACAAGGGAAATCATTTTTACAAATTGCCTCTAAAGAACCATTCCAAATTCAAGGGACATTAACGGAACTTCAGAAATCACAAATTCAAAAAGACCAACCATTTACTGTAACTGCGAAAGCAAATAGTAAGAAGAAATGGACAGGTAAAATTACAGAAGTAAGTGAATTCCCAACGAGTGCAGAAATGGCGCAAGCTGCTGGCGCGGGTGAAGCCACTCAAAATATGTCTCAATATACATATAAAGCAAGTCTTGATAATCAAGATGGCTTATCCCCAGGTTATCACGTTTCCTTACAAGTAAGCTTAGAGAACAAAACGATGATTGCTGTTCCAAGTAAGAGTATTGTAGAAAAGGGCGATGACACATTTGTTTATATTGAAGAGAAAGGAAAACTTCGTAAGCAAAATGTGAAAAAAGGTGCTACTGATGGAGACTGGACAGAGATTGTTGAAGGCCTGACAGTGGGGCAAAAGGTGGTTAAAAATCCTTCCGACAGCGTGTATGACGGAATGGAAGTGAAAGAGAAATGATTACGTTAAATAATATTTCTAAAACATATTATCAAGGTAAGCTTGCTGTACCCATTTTACATGGTATTAGTTTAACGATTCAAAGCGGTGAGTTCGTTTCTATTATGGGACCGTCTGGTTCAGGGAAATCAACGCTTATGAATATTATCGGGTGTTTAGATCGTCCAACAGAAGGCGAATATATGTTGAATGACGTGAATATCTTAACAGCAGACGAGTCAAAACTCGCTTTAATCCGTAATGAATATATTGGCTTTGTATTTCAGCACTTTAATTTATTACCACGTCTTTCCGCAGTGGAAAATGTTGAACTTCCGCTCATCTATGGTGGTGTGAAGAAAGCAGAGCGCCGTAAACGGGCTCTTGAAGCACTTGGTAAAGTTGGGTTGTCTGATAGGGTTCAACATTTACCAAGCGAGTTATCAGGCGGACAGAAGCAGCGTGTAGCGATTGCAAGATCAATTGCGAATAATCCAACGTTCATTATGGCTGATGAGCCGACAGGTGCTCTTGATACGAAATCTGGTGAACAAGTTATGGATATTTTTACAAAGTTAAATGCAGAAGGTACAACGATTGTTATGGTTACGCATGAAGAAGAAGTAGCCGCATACTCTTCTCGTCGTATTGTACTAAGGGATGGGAAAATTACAGAAGATAGAAGGTGTGCGGTATGAGTTTACTAGATAGTATGAAAATTGCCTTATCTTCTATTTTAGCTCATAAACTGCGCTCAGCTCTTACGATGCTTGGGATTATTATCGGTGTAGGTTCTATCATTACCGTCGTTGCGATTGGGCAGGGCGGGGAAGCTGCACTGAAATCGCAATTTGTCGGGTCAGGTAATCAAACAGTGCCGATTCATTATAGTGCAGATATGAATGATCCTTTTGGCATGGAAATGGTAGAAGCACCGAAGATAACGGAAGAAGATATTTTTGAGATTAAAAAGATTCCAGAGATTGCACATGTTGTGACAACAAATTCAAGTATGGAGCCACTTGATATTGAAGATAAAAAAGAGATGGTAAATGTTACTGGTCTAGATAGTGAGTACTTTGCAGTAAATAAAGTGAAGTTATTAAAGGGACGTTCTTTACAAGAAACAGATGTGGATCAAGGTAATAACGTTGTCATGATTAGTAAACAAATGGAAGAAAAGGTATTTAAAGATGTCAATCCTGTCGGTAAAATTATTGAAATGAAAGGTCAACCGATGCAAATTATCGGTGTCTATAAATCAGATAATGAGTTTATGGGAATGGGACCGTCAGAAGCATTAGTTCCAATTTCGTTATGGCCGACACTGTATGGAAAAGATGAAATTCAAAATATTTCTGTTCAAGCAAAAAATGTAGACAATTTAGAGAAAGCAGGTAAAAAAGCTGCAGATGTGTTAAATAGTCGTAAACCAAGTGATGCAACTGGTAAATACGAAGTTATGAATTTAAAAGAAATTCAAGAAGGTATTTCAAAAATGACGGGTATTATGACGATGATCATCGGCGGTATCGCTGGTATTTCATTAGTCGTTGGTGGTATTGGTGTTATGAACATTATGCTTGTATCTGTAACAGAGCGTACGCGTGAAATTGGGGTACGTAAAGCACTTGGAGCGACGCGTAGTAAAATCTTATTACAATTTTTAATTGAAGCGGTTATGCTAACGCTTCTTGGTGGATTGATTGGAATTGGGCTTGGTTATGGCGGTGCATATATTGTTTCCACGTTTGCAAAATGGCCACCGCTCGTTTCATGGGAAGTTGTCGTTGGTGGCGTACTATTCTCCATGACACTTGGAATTATTTTCGGATTAATTCCAGCGAACAAAGCTGCGAAATTAGATCCAATTGAAGCACTTCGTTATGAGTAAATTACTAGTGTGGTAGAGGGGAACCTCTCTACTACACATACATATTGTTCTAGTGGGCGGTTCGTAGCCTCGAGTTTAAGAGGATGTGAACCGCCCGTTAGAACGGGTTATATAAATAGAAGGAGGCGTTATAATGGAAGCGAATTTGAATACGCAAAAAGTGGGCGGAGAGAAGCCATCTTTATTTGGAATGATTACTTCTCCTGGTGTGCAGTTTGAAAGAATGAAAACAAAAAGTCCGGTTTGGGGAGCATTTATTCTTTTCATTATATTAACGGCAGCGATTGCAGGAATTGGTATGTATCAAATAATGAATCATCCAGAGGTAATGAGTGAGGTACCAAATGCTGAAGCGGCTAAAGTGGCTGGTTATTTTGGGATGGGCCTTGGGGTTGTTGGTGGCCTATTTGGTACAGCGTTTTGGTTCTTTGTTGCAGCAGGAATTTATAAAGTCATTATGATGTTTATGGGGAACGATACTCCATATATGAAGTTATTATCCATTTATGTATACACATATACGATTTCAATTTTAGGTACAATTGTGAATTTTATTATTAGAATGATTCTTGGTGGAGATATAGAAACTTCATATACAAGTTTAGCGACTTTATTTGAACCAGGTACAGTGGCTCATGGTGTTGCTTCGTCATTTGAAGTTTTTAATATTTGGGGATTAGTTGTGATGGGATTAGGATTACACATTACAGCTGGATTAAGCAAAAAACAAGCAACAATCTTAATTGTTATTTTCTTTATCCTTTCAGTTGGATTTAGTAGTTTAAGTGGCCTTGTGCCGAAATTTGATGCATAATTTGCTCCTTTAGAAAAAGTGACTCTTCAGTAGAGTCACTTTTTTATTTTTATCTCTATTTCAAATAACCCCGATAGAATTTCAAATGCCACTTAACGAAATTTCAAATTATGGATACAGCATTTGAAATAAGCTACGATGAAATCCTTCGTAGCTTTTTATATTGTAAAAGTACCGCGGAATAACGAAGAGGTATACCTTTTAGAAATAGGTATAATGTGAAACCAGCGACTTTTACAGACGCAGTTACATTGTATGAAGGTATGATTAGAAATCAAATGAAAAAGCTTAGTATTTACCGTGATTATGAAGAGTACTATCAGTGCGGGTTAATTGGTCTTTGGTATGCGTATGAAAGGTATGAGGAAGGAAAAGGAAGCTTTCCTTCTTATGCGGTTGTAACGGTGCGAGGTTATATATTAGAAAGGTTAAAGAAGGAGTGCAAATTTCAAGAAAGATATGTATGTGCTGAAGAAATTTTTGAGCAACTTAGTGAAGTAACTATTTCATCAAAAGTACAAGATTTCATAAGTTTATTAGATGAGAAGGAAAAATATATTATTTGGGAACGTTTTTTTGCAGGAAAGACAATGCATGAAATAGCGAAAGAAACGAGACTGACATATTATCAAGTGAGATGGATATACCGACAAGCATTGGAGAAAATGCGTAAAAGTATAGAGGGATAAATTATAAAAGGAAGGTAAGAAAAATCATACCTTCCTTTTGTAATTTATTAAAGAGATTTTGGTTTATTTGAGAGGTCCGTTAATTTATACGTATTTCTAAATTGCGGTGAATCTTGCATGTTCATTCGGCATAATAGAAATCCAGCTTTCAAAAACTGTTGCTGCATTTGATAAAAGCTAGTAATAATAATCTTATTAGTGCCATTATAAAAATGAATTTTGGATTGTTTACGATTATTACAAAGTTCTACTTTATGTATGTGATTATAGAACACCCAGGTGCAGTCTAAAGATGAAGGAGATTTTGTAGGGATAGCGCATATATATTGCCGATAATCAATTGGAATGGGAATGTTTTGTTTAAAATCAAAGCTTGCTTGAATGGCATCTCTTCTTCCCTTATAAGTAGAATAGAGTTGTAGTATACAAGCTTGTTGAATGAGTTGTAGAGCTGTTTGAGATGAGTAATGAATACTTCCGTTACATTCTGTGATTTTTGTACGGTGAAAAGGGTGTGCGTAGGGCTCAAGTATCATTGTAGAATTGGAAATAGTATTATGCTTCACAATATCAAGCACTGAAAAATTCCTCCTTAAAAGTATTTAATTGATTGTATTATTATATAAGAATTTTGTAAAATAAATATTGATTTCTTGTTTTATATTGTAAAATTTTCAAGGTAGTTTACAATGAATGGATAAATGATAGTTTTTATATGAATTTTAGTTGATGTTCAATGTATAAGCTCAAAAGTACCATTGTATTATTGTCTTTTTTTGTGGGTTAGGAAAAGGATCTGACTGTTTCTATATATCTAGATGCCCTACCCCATGTAAAAGGAAAGGTTTTCTCTCCTATTTTTAATTTGTATTTTATAATTTGCATCGCTTGTACATATATATGAAAATAGAAAGCGTTAGGCGGTGAGAAAGTATGAAGAAAAAGTATATTATTATGGCTCTTGTTGTCCTTCTTTTCGTTTATTTGGCAAATAGTAATCCAGGTAAAGGAGAGTATACAGAGTGGGCAGCGAAACAATTTATGAAGCGCAATGATATTAGTAAGAAGCTTACAGAGGTTGAAAAGGAAGATCCGGAAGGCCTTTTAGGTGAACTTGCATCGGCAGGGAAGAAGTTAGCGAAAAAATATGTTGAACCACAAGTGGATATATTAATTAATCATTATACGAAGCGAAATGATTATATTTTCTTCTCAACGTATACGACAGAGTTTACGCTAGGGGGAGAAAACTATAAATACGTTTCAGTTGGTTTTTCTCATATCTTTATTCCAATTGAAATGCCGAAGAAAAAAGACGAATCTGCAAAGTGATGCAGATTCGTCTTTTTGTTTAAGGGATAATATTTACTTCAGAAATCGTTTTCTCCACAAGACGAGCACTTTTTTTACGAGTTTTTTCATCAATTGATAAGAAAATAGAAGAAGAAAGAATTGTGTCCATTACTTGATTCATTGTTTGTTCATCTACAGGTGTAATCGGATTGTCGATGGAGAAAACGACAGTTTTTCCATCTTCTTTCGCAAAAATTAATTCTAGTACTTGCATGCTTTATGCGCTCCTTTTTATTCATATTTTTTATAGATTAGAAAGATCTGACGTACTTACGAGTTGTACAGCATGAAGCTTTGTTTCTTGTAATGAAGCAAGTGCACGCGCTACTTCATGCACCTTTCCTGCATCGGCATTTGTTTTAATACGCTTAAATTGCTTGTTCTTAAAAATCGCTTTTCCATTTTTGTCTAGACCACCGTTTAACACAAGACGTAAAGTTAAATCAGTTACAACCGTTTCAACTGCCATCTTTTTCACCCCCTTTTCACCTTATAAATAGGAGTCAAATGTCATGTTTTGGCGTGAATTTTTTTCTTTTTTTTGGTACGCTTAGAAGAATAAGAGAGGAGCTTTTGGGAAGATGAATCGTAAATGGTTGTTTTGGATCCCCGTTTTATTATGGATAGGGCTTATTTTTTATTCTTCAGCTCAGCCATATAAAAAGCAGGATATGCGCTCAGACATAGAACAATATGTAAATGTAGAATTTGTGAAAGAACATTTCTCATGGGTATCTATCGATTATGGTGGAGGTACACCAGTTAGTATTGCAAATAAAGGTGTTGGTGGTTTTATCGAGTTTTTCCTTCGCAAGGGAGCTCATTTCATGGTGTTCTTTATGCTTGGATCGCTTATATATTATGCCTTTCATCGGTCTGGACATTCGAGAAAGCGGTGCTTCTTATATGCACTTCTTTTCGTCGCAGGCTATGCAACGTTTGATGAGATTCATCAATGGTTTACAGGAGATCGTACACCGATGTGGCAAGATTCGCTATTAGATACGTGTGGTGGATTAACGGGAATTATAATAAGTAATTGGTTTTGGAATAGAAAAAGGAGCTAATCCCATTAGGGATAGCTCCTTTTTCTATTCACCTTTATACACCAAGTAGCTCTTTTAGTTCATCTGTTGATAGTTCTGTCATCCAGTTGTCACTTGTAATGACGGCGTTGTTTAGCGATTGTTTTCGCTCTAACATTTCGTCAATTTTTTCTTCAAGTGTTCCGGTTGTGATGAGTTTATGAACTTGAACGAAACGTTTTTGACCTATGCGATATGCACGGTCTGTTGCTTGGTTTTCTACAGCTGGATTCCACCAGCGGTCATAGTGAATAACATGGTTAGCGGCAGTTAAGTTTAATCCTGTTCCACCAGCCTTTAAAGACAAGATGAAAATATCATATGTTCTGTTTTGGAATTGCTCGATCATCTTATCGCGTTCTTTTTTCGGTACACTACCGTTTAAGAAGAGAACACGCTGACCGAATGTTTCTTCTAATATTTTTTTAAGCATATTGCCCATCCCAATATATTGCGTAAAGATTAAACAACTTTCGTTTTGTTCCTTTATATTTTCGATGAGCTCCATTAATGTTTGTGTTTTCATGGAACGATTCACAATATCTTTTGGCTCATCTTCTTTTAAATAAAGAGCGGGATGATTACAAATTTGTTTTAGTTTGTTCAGCATGAGTAAGATAAAGCCGCGTCGTTCAATGCCGCTTAATCCTTCTACATTTTGCAATGTATCTTGTACGAGTTGTTCGTATAAGGATGCTTGCTCACCAGTTAGCGGACAGTATGCTTTTTGTTCCTGTTTGTCCGGTAAGTTTAATGCGACTGTTTGATCTTGCTTTGTGCGCCGCAGTAGGAACGGTGAAATAAACCTTTGTACTTGCTGAATTTTTGTTTCATCACGATCTTTTTCAATCGGCGTGACGAATCGGCGCTGGAATTGTCCTAAGCTTCCGAGATACCCGTGATTTAAGAAGTCAAAAATAGACCATAGTTCTGCAAGGCGATTTTCCATCGGTGTACCTGTTAAAGCAATTTTGTGATTTGCTTGTAAGTTGCGAACCGCTTTAGATTGTTTCGTATGTGGGTTCTTAATATTTTGTGCTTCGTCTAAAATAATGGAATCCCAGCATAATGTGCTAAGGTCGTCTTCATCAAGCTGTGCTAACGCGTAAGAAGTTAACACTACGTCTGCATCTTGATGGAATCCTTTAAATGAATCTCCTTTAGAGCGATTGTTTCCATAATGCAACTCGACGCGTAAGTTTGGTGCAAAGCGTTCAAATTCTTTCTGCCAATTTCCAAGAACAGATGTCGGTGCCACAATTAATGTCGGACCTGTTTGGAGATTATTTTCTTTTGCATACAATAGATAAGTTATCGTTTGAATACTCTTCCCAAGTCCCATATCATCGGCTAATAATGCCCCAAATCCAAGTTGTCGTAAATATAGTAGCCACTCAACACCGTGCTCTTGGTAAGGGCGAAGGGTAGCTTGGAGTGAGGATGGTACCTCGACTTTTGGAATATCTCCAATGTGTAAGAGCTTTTGGAAGAGCTCTTCGTAATATCCATCTAACTCAATTTCAATGTCGGTAAATGGATTGTCTTCTTCAACAATTTCTGTTTCTGCTGTTTGGGATAAGTGTTGCTGCAAGACATCTTTCATTTCAAGTCCATATTTATCAGCACGGTTCATTAACTTTTTCACTTCTTCAATGAAGGCAGGATCAAGTCGCATCCATTGTCCATTTAAATTGAAGAGTCGTTTGTTTTGCTCAACAAGCTCAAAAAATTCGCTTTCTGATAAATCGATTCCGTTTGTAGAAACGCGCCAATCAAAATTGACGAGCGTATTCATGCCAAAGAAAGATTGCGTTTGATTTGAACTTTGTTTCAATTGAACACGTAATTTCGGCTTTGTTGCTTTTAAGTTTTGCCACCAAGATGGTAATAAAATTGTAACACCAGCTGCAAGTAATTCATTGCTTGCTTCTGTTAAGAAATCCCACGCTTCTGTTTCATAGAGCTCTTCTCGGAACTGATCATCTTCTTTCAGCCATGGAACTAGTTTGCTGAATCCTTCTTGTGTTTCTGTGATGCGCTCTTCGTAATCATGCCATCTTTTTGGCAATGAATCGATGCCCGTATATACGTATATACGGTGTGCACCACGTTTTGGTGTAATAACGGTTTCCAGTTTCCACATTTCAAATTCTTCTTGTGGCTCTTGAAGCCTTAGTCCGATTGTAAATGGAAGATCATCTTCAATATAACCAATTTTTCGAAGCCAATCTTCTTCATGCATCGCTGTTTCAAGTTGTCTTTTCGTAAAATCATAATGTTCATAGAGTCTTTTTGCGTCTTCCCAGCCATCATTAGAGCGAGTATCTTGAATCATGCATTCATTAATTGCTAAGGAGAAAAGCGATGCTAATGTATCATCTTCAATTGATATATCATCAACTTTCCAAGACGGCTGATGTGACCAGCGCTTCATATCAGGAATAAAGCTTCCTGTTACAAAGGCATTCCATAATTGTTTTGCCTCTGGTGTGAGAGCTGTAATAGGGCCGTTCATTTGAAGACCAGCGAAAGAGTTCATCGGTTTATTCGCTATGTATTCAAATGCTTGACTGTTTGTTAGTATAAAGCCGCGCTTTCCTTCATATGTGGCTTCTTTTAAGAAAGTACCATAGAAGGAAGTAGAGTGCCATGTGAATGCATTTTGTTTCCAAGTTGCTACGGATAAGGGAGTACCAGTATCATCTTCTCCCCAAAGGAACCAACCTTGGCTGATGTGCTGGAGCCGGATTGTTACTTCAGTTTGTATGATCATCGATTAATTTTCCTTTCCGCAATTCTTCCTGTAGTGCGCGCAGACGTGAATGTAAACTAGCAATTTGGATAATGAAAGTATTCCATTCATCTGTTCGCTTCAGACGCTTATAGAGCATGCGTAATTTCTTTAAGTAACGAACTGCGCGACGATATGATTTGCGATTCCGTTCTTCAATTGCTTGCACTGCTGCAAGATGATAGAGCGGAAGAGCTGCTTCAGGCGCTTCTTTTTCTATTTCTTTTAACGGTTCTTTCAGCAGTTCAATTGCATCAAAACCATGTAATAGATGAAGCTCCGTCCAAGTATGATACTGCTTCTTTGCTAGTACATATTGTTCATAGTTTGTGAAGCTGTACGGTAATAACTCCTGCAAAATCATTTCAAGTCCTGCTTGTTCATTAGAGTGAGTCGCATATGTTTCGTACATCATGACAAATAAACGAACGATATCCTTTACGAAAAGTGTGTTCGCTTGATCTTGTATCGTTTGCTTCACTTGTTTATATGTGAAGGAAAGCCATGATTTGGCTCGATCCCATTGCATCGTATTCAGTAATTCTTCTAACCAATCGAAATAAAGACTAACAACTGACGCTGGTTGCTTCTCGAGTATTTCCATAGCGCTTGCATCGTTCTCCTTTAAAAAGAGGAGATGCGAAGACGCAAGTGCTTTTGAGAGTGGATGTATCTTTGCATCAATTCGCTGCTGTTCTTCTTGTATCCAAGATTCTTCGATTAAAAGTTCACCCCATATATGGCGATAGATGAAAAATCTCTCCTGTGTATAAGAGTCGTCTGAGAAGAAAACATTGTGCACGAGGCGAGCGGTTTCTTGTAAGATTGGCATGCACTCATCCGGAATGGATTCTGATTTCAAGTCTCGTATAATCGATTCTACTTTATCAACGAATAGACGAACGACGTTAACTGGTTGATGATAGGAATAAATTTTATTTGCTTCAAATTCTTGAATTTCTCCTAATAGTTTTTGAAAACAATAAAGTGCACCATGTAATTTAAATAGCTCATGTATCGCAATAATACGTGGTGCTTTCCGTTCCAATTTCATATGAAATTCTGTAAAAATACTCATGAGAAAATACATTTGCTTATAAGTAAGCCGTGCTTGTTCTTTTTTAAATGATTCATATTCAGATTCGAAATATGTTTGCCAGCTTTTATAGTCTGTTTCTTCAAATGCGGTCGCTTGTAATACTTGCCGCGCTGTTCGAAGAGGGGGAAGTGATGGTTTCGTTTTATTTTTAAATAAAGTTAATACATCTCCCACCTGACCGAAACTAGAAGCTGCAGATAGTAAAACAGCGAGCATATGCTCACATTGCGTTGGCGCGAAGCAGTCGCAATAGCTTTCAGCAATATTACGAATGGGTATATGAACGCTATAGACGTTCCCTTCAGCATCTACAGTTCCTGATAATGTATAACCATCAAAATCAACGTTGTATACCATGCCGCTGCGATACAGGTGCCGAGCAGTAGCCACATGTTCTTGGTCAGCTGCTTGCTGTGGATCAAGTCCTTGAACAAACTCGTTCGCAATCATCATAATTTCATCTTTCGTAATTGAATGTTGCAGCATAATTTTCCTCCGTACAAGAGATTTCTTTCCTCTACCATTATAAACAAAAAACTGTAAAAACAGAAAAGATGAATTTGTGTTGTTTAAAGGAAGGGAATTTTCAATGTAAAAAGACTATCTTTGATATTATCCCCTTTAGGTAGACAGTGTAAAAAGACCATGTACATACATGGATGTTACACTATTACTTGGAGGGGATTTTTCATGGCTAAAAAAGGTTCAACATTCAATGCATATTCAGAAGAATTAAAGTTATCAGCTGTTCAAAGTTATTTAAATGGAGAAGGAAGCTACGATATGATAACGGAAAAATATCAGATTAAGAGCCCTACCCAACTGAAAAATTGGGTAAAAAAATATAAAGAATGCGGTGAAATTAAAGATACACGTGGGAAGAATAATGGAATGAAAGGTATTCCAAATCCTTTAAAAGGGAAACGTGTTCATTTCAACACTGTTGAAGAGGAGCGGGATTACTATAAGGCACAGGTTGAATATTTAAAAAAGCAATATCCAAATCTGTAAATGGAGGCGTACTAAAATATAAAGAGAGATATCGGATCATTGAATCATTAAAAAGGAAATATCCAATTATATGGCTTACTAAATTTGCAGGTATACATCGGTCAAGCTACTATAAGTGGATTCATACGAAATTGGTTAAAAACATGCGACTAGAATCGGATCAACAATTAAAAAAGGTAATAAAATCTATCCACTTAAAGCACAAGGAATATGGCTATCCACGTATGAAAATTGCTTTACAAGAAGAGGGTTATTTTGTGAATCACAAAAAGGTCTATCGCTTAATGAGTGAACTCAACATGCAATCTATTATTCGAAAGAAGCGACGCTTCTTTAAAGGAGAGTATTCCAATACCTTTCCAAATGTTTTAAACCGTAAATTTAAAAACCGCCAACAAAATGAAGCGCTCGTTACCGATATTACCTATCTACGATTCCAAGAGGGGTTCCGTTATCTTTCTGTCGTACAAGATCTTTATAATAACGAAGTTGTTTCTTGGAAAATTTCTAAGCGCAATGATAATGAACTTGTATTAGATACAATTGAAATGTTGGCGCAAAAAAGAGATGTGCGTGGAACTATTCTCCATTCAGATCAAGGGTTCCAGTACACATCTCATGCCTACAACAAACGACTTTTAGATTTAGGTATCATTGGCAGCCACTCTCGCAAAGCAAACTGTCATGATAACGCCTGTATCGAGTCATTTTTCTCCCATTTAAAATCGGAGATGTTGTATTTGCATCATTTTAAAACAGAAACAGATTTAATACAAGCAATTGAGGAATATATTTATTTTTATAACTATAAACGGTTTCAAAAACGACTCAACCATCGAGCTCCGATAGAATATCGACTCTCAATGGCTGCTTAGTCTTTTTTAATACTGTCTACTTGACAGGGATAAGACCACTTTTCATGGATAGCCTTTTTATATGTTATTAAGATTGATTTTGATTTAATATCGCTTGTACATATGGATCGCATAGAATTTGTTCTACTAGTGGTAGCATTTCTTTTTGGAATGGGATATCAATTGGAAAGGGTTTTTGAGAACCGGGTTTGATTCCATATTGCACCATTTTATAGTGGGTATGTTTTTGATCATTCAGTACAACTAATTTATAGCGATTATCATCTTGCACGAGAGAAAAATCAATCGCGACAGCATCATATGTTATATCGTCTTTATATATATATGGTTTTGGTGTACCAATCCAGTCTACTTTTGCTTCAAAATTCATTTGAGTACCCTCCTTATGTTTATTATAGAAAAATAAAAGCCAGCTCTCAATAAAGAGAACTGGCTGAGAATTTAGCAGCAATTGGTTATTTTAAAATTTTCACTTTAACAGTTTTACGTCCCCATTTGTTAGCAACACTGTCAGAGCCAACTAGAACATCGATACGGTTACCTTTAATTGCACCGCCAGTATCACCAGCGATTGCTTCTCCGTAACCTTCTACCCATACTTTAGATCCTAATGGGATTACTTTCGGGTCAACAGCAATCATTTTCATGTTTGGATTCGCTGTTAGGTCATGACCCATTGCAGTTAATACACGGCCACCGTATGTGCCGCCATTTTCGCTCGGGTGAGCTGTATACGCTGTCGCTACAACTGTTAACTCACGTCCACCAGAAGGTACGTTTGTTTCAGCTGCTTTTACAGCAGGTTTTACAGCAGGTTTAGCAGCTTGTGCTACTGGTGCAGGAGCTGGTTGAGCCTTAGCGGGTGCTTCAGCTTTAGCAGGAGCTGGCGTTTCTTGTTTTTCGATAACAGGTGCTGTACCTGTTAGGAAAGGAACATGAACGTAAGCCGTTTTCCCGTTATATTCGAATTGTAACCACTCATTTTGTACTTGGTTCGTTGTTTCAATCATATCGTCTTTCTTAAGCGTACCAAGAATTTCTGAGTTTGTGTTTGCTTCAGCACGTACGTTTAATACGTTTGCTGTTACGTAGTAGATGCTTTTTGTAAAATCTGCACTTACGAATGCGTCTTTACCATTTAATTTGATTTGTGCCCATCCGTTTTCTGTATTTGTAACATCTAATTTATGACCATTTAATAATGTACCGACAACTTTTGATTCAGTAGTAGGGTTTTCTCGTACGTTTAGTACGTCTGTTGTTACAACAGTTTCTGCTTTAGCAGAAGCGGTGAAAATCCCAAGACCAAAAACTGCTGCTGTTGCTATACCAATTAATTTTTTCATGATAGCCTCCATTGCGTTTGTTTTCGTGTCCTCATTATAGCAACAGATTTTTTTGGAATTAGGGAAAACACACAATTACAAACCATTCGTAATAAGGTGTTAACACTCTGTAATATAGAAAGAAATACAGGAAAGCGTTTTTCACTCCATATAATTAGTAGGTTTCTAGTTATATTCAAAATTTTTAATACAACATATTTTTTTCGGTGTAAATAAAAATATTACAATAATGTTACGTGATGTTTACTATACTGTTACATTCCTTGAGTATTTTACCGTTTTATGGGTAAAATAGTTATATAAACATAAACATTTTGTTTGTGAACCTATAAATACGAGCTATATCCTAACAAAAAGACCGCATAATTGTTACAAGAAGAAAGGGTTGTAAGGAATAAATTTGCCCTTTTTTACAACTGTAACACACCCTTTTTCGGGAAAATATCTTCCCATCCGCATTTTCTCGCACAATTTGACAGCAGTATTTCTACCTTTAAGCTCTAGCAGAGGTGAAAAGGTTATACGGAAGGTAAGGCTGTCCATAAGAATTCTAATCGGTGAGGGCTAAATAAAGAAAATCACCACAAGAACTACAATTTTTTATCCGATTTAACATATTGGAATTTATGTATTAAAAAACCAAACTTATGAAGGGGGATTTGATGAGGAAACTGACGAAAACATTTATTGTCTCATTAATATTATGTATTGCATTTACAATTTGGGGGATTATTCCTGAATCTATTATTGGAGAAGGTAACTTAGGAAATGTAACGACTATTATTCAGGCGGCATTAGTTAGTAAGTTTGGATGGTTTTATATTATTTCCGTTTCTATTTTCTTAGGAATCACAATCTTTTTAATTGTTTCTAAGTATGGTTCGATTCGTTTAGGAAAAGATGATGATGAACCTGATTATAGTTATATGACTTGGTTTGCTATGTTATTTAGTGCGGGTATGGGAATCGGTTTGGTTTTCTGGGGCGTTGCGGAACCATTAAATCATTTATACACACCTCCATTTGGAGAGGGTGCAACTGAAGAGAGTGCACGTCTTGCACTTCGTTTCTCATTTTTCCATTGGGGATTACATCCATGGGGATTATATGCACTTGTAGCATTATGTATTGCGTATTTTACATTCAGAAAAGGAAAGTCTAGTACAATTAGTGCGACAGTTGGTTCGTTGTTTAAGAGCGGTGAACATGGCTGGATTGCCCGTATGTTTGATGTGTTAGCTGTATTTGCAACAGTATTTGGTGTGGCGACATCATTAGGGCTTGGGGCAAAGCAAATTGCGGGTGGTGTTAGTTATTTAACATCTATTCCGAACTCATTAACAACGCAGTTAATTATCATTGGGATTGTAACGGTGTTATATATGTTATCTGCACAAACGGGACTCGATAAAGGTATTAAATATTTAAGTAATACGAATATTGTTTTAGCTTTTGCACTTATGATAATTGTATTATTTGCAGGTCCAACAAACTTTATTATGAATTACTTTACTTCGACAATTGGTTCATACATTCAAGATTTGCCAAGTATGAGTTTCCGTTTAAGTCCGTTAGATGAAGGCGGAAATAAGTGGGTTCAATCATGGACAATTTTCTACTGGTCGTGGTGGATCGCATGGTCACCATTCGTTGGTACATTTATCGCACGTGTATCACGTGGACGTACAATTCGTGAGTTTGTCATCGGTGTTTTACTTGTACCGACATTAATCGGTGCTCTCTGGTTCTCTGTATTTGGAGGGACAGGCATTCATATGGAGCTATTTGATGGTGCGAATATTTATGAGCAAATTAAAGATATGGGTACAGAAGTAGGATTATTCGCTATGTTAGATCATATGGGTGGTTTCGGACCAGCGTTCTCGGTTCTAGCCATTCTGCTTATTTCGACATTCTTTATTACATCAGCAGATTCTGCTACATTTGTGCTCGGTATGTTAACCACACATGGTAGTTTAAACCCACCAAATCGTATCAAAATGGTTTGGGGTATTGTTCTAGCGGCAGTAGCGTCGATTTTACTATATGTAGGCGGATTAGAGGCATTGCAAACAGCCTCAATTATCGCGGCATTCCCGTTCGTTTTTGTTATCTTCTTTATGATTGCAGCCTTATTTAAAGAATTGCAAAAGGAAGGGCGAAAACATCATAAATAAGTAGAGAAGAGCTGATTATATATCAGCTCTTCTTTTAATAGAAGAAAAACGTCATTTTTCAACACTCTCCGATATTTTGTCAAAAATAATTCATATTTTTGACAGAAATTTGTCGGAAATGTGTTGTCACTTTTATGCATATGTGCTATATTATTTCCTGTAAGCGATTTCAAATGGTTTTTTAAGCGTATTCAAGGGGGACATCTAGAATAATGAAACGTTACGAAAGAAAGTGGAAGCATATTTGTTTGAAACGTGTGGCACATCGCAATGTCCAAGAAAACACGGAACCAAAGACTGAAACGTATAAAGAGCAACAAGAGAAGCAATTGGTTTTACAAAAATAGCAGTCACTTTTTCGTATATAAATGAAAGTCGATCGTTCGTTGGGGGATGGACGTGAAATTACTTTCGCTAAGGGGTATTGTCTGATATATATTAAAAAATAAGCACAGAGCATACGGCGCTCTGTGCTTATTTTTTAATATATAAACCTCGGTTGGTTTTTCAATACATACGATTGCTGCTCTGCGTGGTTAGATGATCTTTTTTTTCAGCTTACTCCTCTTTTTTAAACCTTACCGTTTTATCCCAACCAATTACTTGTTTTTTGCTCTTTGCACGTAAATATAGGATGAGGCTACGGATAAATAGGTAAGTGAAGAGCTGTGCGTACGTGAAGTACATAATAATACTAATGAATATATTTAGTGGCGTAAAGGTTCGTTCAACACTTTGAGCACTAAATAGTTGAGAAGCGTATGTAATATATGCGACGTACCACATAAATAATAGCGGGATACTGTATTGAATTTGGAATATCCCAAGTAAGCCGATAATAAACCAGACGTTTGAAATGATAAGAAATAACCAAAATACGACATAAACTAATACTTGTTGCAAGGAATGAACGAGAAGTTTTCCTTTAAAGAAGCTAAAGGAAGAAAACATTTTTTCTAAAATATATAAGTTTCCTTGTAACCAGCGTGTACGTTGTTTAATAAGGATGTTTAAATGTTCTGGTTCTTGCTCCCATGTAACGGATTCGGGAACAATTGGTAAGAGATAACCTTTTTGGGTAATTCTCAGTGTAAGTTCAGCGTCTTCTGCAATTGCATAAGGGTCATAACCACCAAGTTCCTCTAAAGTAGAACGACGAAGGAGCATGTTCGTTCCAGTCAGTGATCCAGTTTGAAAGAGTAGCCAACGACCAGATTGCATAAGAAGCTGGAAGATTTGAAACTCTAAAGAAATCATTCGCGTGAGCCAGTTGCGATCCTCATTTACAGTCCGTACGTGACCGACAGCCCCAACGGCGTCTTCTACCGTTTCAGCATGTTCAACAAGCATTCTCAAGGCGTGAGGCTCAGGTTGGTTATCAGCATCGTATACACAAAAATATTTCCCATTAGAAATGCTAAGTCCATAGTTCAATACACGTGATTTTCCCTTCGGTTCACCAGGTGGTACGCGAATATGACGAATATGAGCATAGGATTTGTCGAAATCATCCCCAATTGCAGAGGTTTCATCTTGAGAATTATCATTTAATAAATAGACCGTTAATTTACCTGGATATTCAATATTTGCCATGGCCTCTAACGTATCTTTAATAACAACTCCTTCATTATGGGCCGGGATTAAAATGTCAACGCTAGGATAATGTTCTAGTGTACGATCTTTTCGTTTCGTATTTCGGTGAATTAAACCCGCAATGGTTAAGAGAGAATAATAAACGAGTAAGCCAGAGAATAAAAAGGCTGTAAAAATAAGAACGTATTTAATCGAAAATATGATGCTAATCCAAAAGACGAGTACACAAAACAAAATAAATAAGAGTAGAATAATGAGCGTCATCATAATGTTCGTGGCTCCTCTGTTCCAATTTGCTCTTGTTTTATTTTTATGTCTTGCATTGCATCTTGTGTTAACCATTCTTTCATTTTTGGACGCAGTCGACTTATTACGATTTCCGCACCAGTTACATTTGTATTTTGCAGTAAAATAACTAGCGTATTGCTATCATATTCAGCAATAAGATCAAAATCATTCCTTACTGTTTCAATTAGTAATGAAGATACACGGTCCATTACACTTTTCTTCGTATATTTACTAAAGGAAGTGAAATCAAAATAAATAAGAATACCTGTTTCGTTACGACGATTCATTGCGGTTTTTAATAATGCTTGTCGTCTTTCAAACTCTTGTCTTGTTAATAACTTAGATTCTCCAATGTAGTGTTCTAATACTTTCACTCGCTCCGTTAATTGTTTGTTTTCCAGAACAAGCTGCTTTAACAGGTGAGTTGATATATATATAATGAAGAAATTAGCGACCATTAGGAAGTGGATAATCATATATTTCAATTGTTCTGCGGTGCTCCATAAATAAAGCCAAGCTTCATAAAATAAATAGAACACGGAGAGAATGGTCCCGAGTATAAAGAGAAGAAATGCTGTTTTATCAGCTGAAAATAGAAATAGTACGTTAACGAATACATATACAATTGTAAAAATGAAGGCATGCTCATACGTCGTCATATGTACAGTTACAAAGTAAAATATGATTTGTAAAATCCAAAGTGATAAAACTTTATAGGATTTTTCTTTCATTAAAATTCACTCCTAAAAATAACTAGTGTGGGCTATTTGTAATATGCACATTTATACAAAAATGAGTCATGAAATTGAAATTCTATTTTTGAAGGATGTTTATACTCGTAGATAAGAAGCAAGAAGGAAAGTTTTTGTGTAAATAAAGTGAAACTTTAATCAGTGGGGTTTTTTCCATCCTCCACTGATTATTAGCCCACACCAATCGTGATAAAAAAAGGTCCCATTCAAACAATATTGTTTGAATGGGACCTTTTTTATTTATAGGAACATCATACCTGCAACTGCTGCGTTTAAGAAGTTCGCTAGTGTACCAGCGATAACTGCTTTAATCCCTAATTGTGCAATTTGTTTACGGCGGCTAGGAGCTAAAGTTCCTGTTACACCTAATTGAATTGCGATAGAAGAGAAGTTTGCGAAACCGCAGATTGCAAATGTTAAAATCATATTTGTTTTTGCAGAGAACTCTGCCATGTGTGGTCCTAAGTTTGCATATGCAACGAATTCGTTGATTGCAAGTTTTTGACCAATAAAGCTTGCTGCTTGTACAGCTTCACCTGGAGAAACCCCGATTAAGATTGCAAATGGTGATAATAAGTAACCGAAGATTAAATCAAGACTAAGTTTAATATCGAACCAAGAACCAATCAATCCTAATAGGCCATTTAATAAAGCGATTAATGCGATGAAAGCCATTAACATTGCTGCTACGTTAATAACAAGTTGCATACCTTCAGATGCACCGCGTGCAGCTGCGTCAATAACGTTCGCATCTTCACGTTCTGTAGAAAGTTCAACGTTATTATCTACTTGTTCTGTCTCTGGCATAATTAGTTTTGCAATCAATAAACTTGATGGAGCTGCCATAATTGCAGCTGCTAATAAATGCTCTAATGGAATGCCCATCGCTGCATAGCCGACAAGAACTGATCCGGCAACAGCTGTCATACCACTTACCATAATAGTGAAGAACTCACTGTTAGTTAAACGTGCTAAGTATGGTTTAATTAAAATTGGTGCTTCTGTTTGTCCTAAGAATACAGTTGTTACTGCATTTAAGCTTTCTGCTTTAGAAGTTCCAAGAAGCTTGCTTAATGCACCACCAATGATACTAACGAATTTCTGCATAATGCCTAAATAATATAAGATTGCTACTAATGAACTAATAAATACGATTGGAAGTAGTGCTTGAATAACGAAGATAAATCCCCAAGGTCCTTTTGCGTTGACTAAATCCCCAGCAACGAACTTAATTCCCTCGTAAGAAAAATTAATTAATCCTTGAACGCCGTCAGCAGCAAATTTTAAGCCTGCTTTCCCAGCATCCCATCGTAATACGATAAATGAAAATGTCATTTGTAATGCTAGCGCAATTAAAATTGTGCGCCAATTAATAGCTTTGCGGTTGGAAGATAATAAGAAAGCGATTGCTAAAACTCCAATCACGCCGCCAATTCCCCATAAAAGATTCATGCAGTGTATGCTCCTTCCTCATAGTAAAAAAGTGTATAAAACAGTTGTCTATACTTCTGCAAATATAACATCTTAAGTAACTTATCATAATGGACATCAGAGGTCAAACGTCTATCGAAAAGTTTAAATAAAAAGAAAATTCCTTAAGAAAACACATATAGAATGAATGGATGATAAATAGGTTATGTTTTTTTAGGATAATGTATTCATTATGATAACGTTATGAATAGTTTTTATAGAATGTAGTGTATGAAATAGGAGGTTAGGAACATAATTAATAGGGTGAAGCTTCATTGAGAGGGAAATAAAAAGAGCCTTCTAGTAAACTAGAAGGCTCTGAAACTATAACTTAAGGTGCTTTTGTGTAACCTAAGAAGTGGCTTTTCCAATATGAATTGTTCAATGAGACGATTGCTACACCTTTATCTCCAGCTTGAATGAATGAATCGCCTCCAAGGTAGATACCCATATGAGAAGGACCTGCTTTATAAGTGTTTTGGAAATAAACTAAGTCACCTGGTTGTGGATTTGAAGTTTTCGGTAAGCTACTCCAGTACCCTGCAACACTTTGGCGGCTAACGTTATGACCGAATTTTTTGTATACGTGGAAGATGTAACCACTACAGTCAACGCCATTAGCAGAAGTGCCACCCCATACATATGGTACACCCTGCATTGATTTTGCATATGCAAGAAGGGATGAAGTATCACCACTATTATTATTATGGTTGTTATTGTTTTGATTATTGTTGTTGTTGTTAGGTTTGTTATCTACAGCGCCCCCAACCGGTGTTTTAGAAAGGAAACGTGTTCCAATATAACCAGCTTGACCGTTGTAGTTAATCTTGCTCCAACCATAATTTTCAGAGATTACTTGTACCTTTTGTCCCTGTGGAAGAGCGCCTATGATTCTATAATTTGTACCTTCGCCACTACGTACATTTAACGCAGATGCATTAATATAGTACTCACCAATTGATCCTTGATCAGGCTGTTTCGGTTGTTCAGGAGTAGTAGTACCACCTTTAACAAATTTCACAAATTCGCTACTTACATAACCCGTTTTACCCTGATAATTTACCTTAAACCAGCTACCTTCAGCGCCAATGACATTTAACGCAGTACCGTTTAATACGCCACCAATAACACTATGGTATGTGGCAGGGCCTGTACGAACACGTAGAGATGTTGTATTCACAACGTAAGTACCACCAGTTTGAACAGTTACATTATTACCCTGTTCTTGGTTGTTATCCTGTGTATTATTTTCGTTAGAACCACCTTTTGTTACGTAGTCCTTACTAATATAAGCTGTTTGTCCTGCATAGTTAATTTTAAACCAATCTTGAACTTCGCCTACAACTTTGACAACTTGCCCTTTATGAACAGATCCTAAAGTTGTATGAGAAGTACTAGGGCCTGTACGAACACGAAGTGAAGATACATTTACTGTGTAGTTTCCACTTGCTGGCTGCACAGTTGTTTCGTTATTATTGTTTGTTGAACCAGTGTTTGAAGAAGCACCAGATACAAATGCGCTACTTACATAACCTGTTTGGCCGTTATGATTAATTTTGAGCCAACCATTTTCTTGGCCGATGACTTTTAAAGTTTGTCCTTCATATACACGGCCAACGATAGAGCTAGAAGTATTTGGGCCTGTACGAACACGTAATACATCGGCAGTTACTTTATTCTTTCCACCAGTATTTCCGCTAACATTTGTTTGTTCACCATTTTTTGAAACAAATTCACCACTAACATAACCTGTCTTACCATTATGGTTAATTTTAAACCAACCATTTTCTTCTCCGATTACATTTAAAGTTTGTCCATTGTAAACGCGAGAAATAATATCGTGAGAAGTGCTAGATCCTGTGCGAACGTGTAATACGTCAGCTGTAACTGTGTACGATGAATTTTTTTGTGATGCAGCTTGGACAGTTTGTGTAGCAGACTTTTGTGTATTTTGCTCAGGGGCAGCTTGAACGTTATCAAGTGTTGGTGCTGCTCCTCCTGCTACAGACACTGCCGCAAGACCGGCAAGGTATTTTTTCATAATTTGTCGATTCCTTTCTGTCTGTAATATAGTGAAGAAATATTTACCAACTGTTAAAAATTTTAAAAGGCATGTCGATTACTGTCAAGACTTATGCGGGAATCTGAATATGACAAAAAGATTACAGAAAAAAATCAAGGCATGAAATTCCACCTTGATTTCGGTTTGAAATACATATATTAAGGAAAGATATTCGGAAAATTATCCGTGTTTAAGGTAATGAAATGCTAGAATTTGAGAAACTCTGTATAAACGCTTTTTGCAATTTTTTTGTAATAGGGCCAACTTGGCCATCTTGAATTGTAGTCCCATCAAGGTGGGTCATAGGTAGAATTTCGATTGTTGTTCCCGTAAAAAAGCACTCGTCTGCATTGTAAGCATCACGAATACTAAACAATTCTTCTTGTACTGGTATTTGAAGTGTAGTGGCTAGAGATAGTATGTATTGACGAATGATACCGTTTAAAATGAGATGATTAGCAGGATGTGTATAAAGTGTACCGTTTTTCACAAGAAAGAAGTTAGAATGGCTACCTTCAGTAACGATACCGTTGCGAATGAGAAGAGCCTCCTTACAACCTTTGCGTTCAGCTTTCGTATAAGCTAATACATTTGGTAATAAATTTAACGATTTAATATCGCAGCGAAGCCAGCGTGTATCTGGTTCAGATATAGCCCGTATTCCATATTCAATCCATAACGCAGGTCTTTCCTTCTTTGAAATATAAGCATAGATCGTCGGGGTTACATCAAAAGAAAATGTATGAGAACGAGTTTGTACGCCGCGGGATACTTGTAGATAAATCGTTCCGTCCTCATGAAAATTATTATTTTCAATTAATTTGTAGAGTAATGTAATGAGTTCTGCTTTGGAAAAAGGAAGTGTTAATTCAATTTCGTCCATGGAACGATATAATCGTGTTAAATGCGGATCTAATAAGTGGAAATTACCTTTATAGAGACGAATAACTTCATAAACACCATCCCCAAATTGTAATCCCCTTTCTTCGAGCTCTATGTACGGTTGTTGCGTATGTGTATCAATAATCGTATCGTTCCATAATACAAATCTTTCGTATGCCAATTTACGTCCCATCCTTTCTAGAATCATGTACTTTACTGTTATGCAAATTATTTTCTTGATATTACTTGAGGAGATTAATTTTGGGGGATAACGCCCAAAAATTAGTGTGTTTTGCATATACAAATTCGCAAATGGGAAATAATAATCCTGCCTTCTAAGATAAAAAAGCAACATTCATATTGAATGTTGCACAAGAAGGGTAGCTATGTTGCATAGGGACATTGTCTTGTCAAAGGTTTGCTGGGTAAAAAAACAGAACGCTTTTAAAGACAATTAGTGTCACTTTGAGTAACACCAGAAAGTTACAAACAAATGCTCCTTTTTATTCCTCAAGGGGACCATTGAAGAATGATTGATGAGAAATATGTGGAACCTTGTCTGCATATTTTATTATAAAAACGTTTCGTTAATATAATATGAATATTTGGTAAAGGTTATGTAATTTTGACACAGTAGTGGTATAGAAGAGAAAATTGAAGGGAACATAAAAAAAGAGGCTGATATTACTCAGCGCTCTTTTTTTCTTCTTTAATAATTGTTTTTACTTGACCAGTTTTAACTTTGTTGCTTTCAGAGAAGCGAAGTAAGTCGCCCTCAATAATTTTATCGGACATGTTCAGCTCATTTTGTGCACGATCAATCATTGGTTGAGCTTCTTCTTTTGGTAATTGTACGACTTCGCCAGTTTGACGATTATAGAATGTACTGTTTGTGTACATATATTTATCTGTGATGAAACTACCGTCGCGAAGAACGACAAATCCTTTATTATCAGGTGAGAATACGTCATGACCAAATCGAACGTCATTGGTTGAATCTACACCAAGTAAGTTTAAAATAGTTGGTTTAATGTCAATTTCGCCAGTTGGTTTTGAAATTGTTTTACCCTCTTTTTGACCTGGAACGTGAATAAACATCGGTGTTTTTTGTAAGTTCATATGATCAAATGTAGTGATTTCTTCTTTTCCTAAGAACTGTGCCATTGCACGGTTATGGTTTTCAGAAATACCATAGTGGTCACCGTAGAATACGATAACAGAGTTATCATAAATACCTTCTGCTTTTAGACGTTCAATAAAGTGTTTCATTGCTTCATCTAGGTAGCGAGCTGTTACCATATAACGGTCAAACACGCCATCACCAGAGTTATATGGTTCGATTAATTTCGTAGTGTCATCATAAGTGAATGGGTAATGGTTTGTTAAAGTAAGGAATCGAGTATAGAATGGTTGCTTCACTTGTTTTAACATATCGATTGACTGATCGAAGTATTCGATATCTTTTAATCCCCAGTTTAATTTTGTTTCTGGTGTAATCTTGTAGTCAAGTTCGTTGTAGTAACGGTCATAACCAAGTGCCGGATACATGATGTTACGGTTCCAGAATGTTGCGTTGTTTGCATGGAATACTGAAGTGTAGTATCCTTGCTGACGTAAAATTTCTGGAGTTGCTGTATATTCGTTGTTACCGTGTGTGAAGAATACAGCACCGCGGTCTAGTGGATATAGTGAAGTATCTACTAAGAATTCAGCATCTGATGTTTTACCTTGCCCAGTTTGATGGAAGAAGTTATCGAAGTAATAACTTTCTTTCGCAAATTGGTTTAAGAAAGGTGTAACTTCTTGTCCGTTTACTGTCGCACCAATTAAGAATGTTTGTAATGATTCAAGAGAAACAACGATTACGTTTTTCCCTTTTGCAATACCATACATGTTTGGATCTGGTTTACTTTGTGTTGTTTTCACATAGTTTTCTGTTTCTTGTAATTTACTACCATCAGCAAATGCTTTTTGTGAACTAGATTTTGCTTGTAAACCAAGATCGTAAACTTGGTGAACATATAAACCTAAGTTTTTCACAAGCATAACGCGGTCAAATGAACGTGTTAATAATTCTGGACGCTCAGTTTCTGCGAGACCTAAGTTTGCGAAGAAAATAGCAACTGTTGATACGAAATATAAAGAACGCATTGGACGTGCGACACGTTCTGTTTTCGCGAAATCTTTCTTCTTCTTTAATAGAATAGCGAAAGCGATAATATCAGCAAATGCAAGGATGATTTTGTAGTTGAATAATTCTTTTACACTAGAACCTAAACTTCCGAAGTTAGATGTTTGTCCTAGTACCGGTAAAGTAACGAAGTCATTGTAGAATCCGTAGAACATTACGTTACCAACAAGAACGATTGTTAAAACAAAATTAATTCCCAGTGCTATATAGTTACGTTTCTTTCCTTTTGCGAATAATGCAAGACCCACAAGCAGTAATGATGCCGCTAATGGACTCAGGAATAAAATAAATTCCTGCATAAAAGATTCAAGTTTTAAATCAAAGCTCGTACGTGTAATGATATAAGTTTTTAGCCATAAGGCCAAAGCTACGAATAAAGTAAAACGTACATTATGAAATTGTGATTTCATAGTTTCCTTCATTCATTTCCACCCTTTCTCTATAAGGCTTGGTCGATTTTGGAGCGAAAAATGTTAAAATAAAAAATACATAGTTTTATCTGCCATCAGTAGAGTTTCTATATTCACCCATACAAGACTTTAACTATGCATACCCTTTGTTGGTTCTTGTGCTGCTCATAAGCATAACGTCATTTCTGTATTATACAACAAAATTCATTTCTGAGAAACACTATAACATTTTACATTTTTTGTATTTTGATTGTTACTGCCAGAGAAAACTTTAACATTGGTTTATATGCTCGTCAACTAGAAAATATAACAAAGATAAAAGAGAATGTTAAGAGAAATTGAAAATTTTAACTTGAGAAATATGAGATAAAAGTAGTATACAACCTTTCTAGAAAACTATTATATGAAAGAAGAATGAAAAAAACGCGAACACTTGTTCTTTTTGTGGTTGTTTGTTACAATAAAATGTATTGATAGATTATGTGTAGATTTGATGAACTTTTACCGACATAATGTAGTTAATTTCTTTTGAAAAAGATAGGGAGGCTTTTGATGGAACAAAAATTTTCAGTCGAAGCGTTTTGGAAGAAAGTAAAGCAGGTAGCGAAGCAAGCGGGACAATCAGTTATTTATGCGAGTTTATTGCTGTTTTACGTCATGCAAAGACCTGATGTTCCAAAGCGAGTAAAAGTAGTGATTATTGGGGCGCTCGCTTACTTCATTACGCCAATCGATGCAATACCGGATTTTATAGCAGGGATAGGTTATACGGATGACTTAGGGGCATTAACGGCGGCGTTATTGCAAGCATCGATGTATGTAAATGAAGATGTGAAAGACAAAGCTAGGATGAAGTTAACTGATTGGTTCGGTTCAGATATAGACACATCGTTTATCGATCAAAAATTAGATCAATAAGTGAGACCTGCCCGAAGTTGACAGGACACACATGAGCGAGGAAGTGCACTATGCCATCAGGAAGAACGCATACGAAGATAAACCTACTTTCTCTTCCGATTGTTTTGTTTATGCTCGTTTCGTATGGATTAACAAATTTTGATTTTTTAGTAACTTTTGCAATGGGATTTTTAGTAGGTACTTTCTTTTTAACACCGGACTTAGATACCTATAGTAACGCTTATAATAAGTGGGGATTGCTGCGGATTTTTTGGTATCCATATAAGAAAGTAATGCCTCATCGTTCCTTCTTCACGCATACGATTATAATTGGGGATGTTATTCGTATTGCGTACATGTTAATCGTGTTTTCTCCGTTTTTATTCTTATTAAATGTAATAGCGCTGGACGGGAATTTAATAGAAATTGCGAAGGCACACGAGGTTGAAATTGTAACGTTTGTAATGGGAATTATAATGGCGAGTACGCTCCATATTATAGCGGATAAGGTGAATACACGCCGAAAAAAACTTATGCGAAAAAAGAAAAAGAGACGAAGAAGATAGAGCACTTGCTATTTGCAAGTGTTTTTCTTTTTAATCAAACGTTTGTTTAAAAATGAAAAAACTATGGACCACCCGAGGTGCCATAGTTTTTAGGATTTAATAATTTTTATACCTTTTACGATATTCCAAATGAAGAAGTATAAGCTAATGATTCCGCAAATACACAAAACAATGATTGAACCAATACCAAATGTCACATCTGGTTGCTCAGAACCGATGCCCATAATTCCTATTACAATTATGCCGATAAACGTAGCGATACTTGGAATAATGTGTGTCCATAGAGCGCGTTTTGCATGTGGTTTTGTTTCAGAGTCTTAAAATAGGAGCAAATAGAACACTCCAATATGATAAAGCAGATAGCAATTTGTTTCCGTTCATATATATCACCTCATAGATAATGTTTGTTGTTCTACTTTTATTATGCAGTAAATGTGAGGAGCTTCCTATCGATAAACATTACGAAAACATGACGTTTTTGTAAGATTTTCATAAGGTGGGGTTCAAATGATAAAATTTTCAAAAAAATCTTTTTAAATAGAAAATGATGTGATAAAGTATAAATGAAAACATTTTCATTTATTTTAGGCACAAAGGTATGATGACCGGATAGCCTATTCATATGGTTTGGTTCGATTAAATTTAAAAAAGGGGATTATAGAAGGAGAGAGGACAATGGGCACATGGTCACAAGTTTACGATCCGTTCGGTAACATTTGGATTTCCGCAGCGGTGGCACTTATTCCAATTATCTTTTTTTTCTTAGCGTTAGCAGTTTTCAGAATGAAGGGGTATGTGGCAGGATTTATTACAGTGGTATTAACGATTTTCGTTGCGCTATTTGCGTATAAAATGCCGTTTACAATGGCGATGGCAGCAACTGGGTACGGTTTCTTATATGGATTATGGCCAATTGCATGGATTATCGTTACGTCGGTATTTTTATATAAAATTTCTGTGAAAACAGGTCAATTCGATGTCATTCGTGCATCGGTATTATCAATTACGAATGATCACCGTTTACTCGTTATTTTAATTGGATTTTCATTTGGAGCATTTTTGGAAGGGGCAGCAGGATTTGGAGCACCGGTAGCAATCACAGCGGCACTTCTTGCTGGTCTTGGATTAAATCCTTTATATGCAGCGGGACTTTGTTTAATTGCAAATACCGCACCAGTAGCGTTCGGCGCGATGGGGATACCAATTACGGTTGCTGGACAAGTAACTGGTATTGATCCACATAAAATTGGACAAATGGCAGGGCATCAATTACCGTTCTTATCATTATTTGTTCCATTCTTTATCGTATTTTTAATGGATGGTTTTAAAGGAGTAAGACAAACGTGGCCTGCATTATTTGTGGCAGGGAGTTCATTTGCGATTATACAATTTATTACAGCGACATTTTTAGGACCAGAACTTCCGGATATTACTTCAGCACTTGTAAGTTTAGTCAGTTTATCGCTGTTCTTAAAAGTTTGGCAGCCGAAAGAAATTTATCAATCAAAACAAGTGAATAATGAAGTAGCAGCAACAACTTCAGCAACATCGATGCCAAGGCTAACAGCAGGAAAAGTAGTGAAAGCATGGTCTCCGTTTATTATCTTAACTGTCATGGTAGTCATTTGGAGTCAGGGTTTCTTTAAAGTGCTATTTGCTCCGGGCGGGGCATTAGAAAGTCTTGTATTTAAGTTTCAAATTCCAGGTCTGCATAACTTAGTAATGAAAGCAGAGCCGATTGTAAATAAACCAACGCCTTACGAAGCAATCTTGAAATTTGATGTATTATCAGCAACTGGAACAGCGATTTTAATAGCTTGTATCATTTCTATATTTGTATTGAAAATGAGTGCAAAAGATGCGGTAGAGACATTTAAAGAAACGTTAAACGAATTAAAAATGCCAATTCTATCTATTGGATTCGTATTAGGATTTGCATTTATCGCAAACTATTCTGGTTTATCGTCTACACTTGCATTAGCGTTAGCTGGAACTGGTAGCCTATTCCCATTCTTTTCACCGTTCCTTGGTTGGCTTGGAGTATTCTTAACGGGATCTGATACGTCAGCGAACGCATTATTCTCTAATTTACAAGCGATTACAGCGCAGCAAGTTGGCGTGAAAGAGGTATTACTTGTTGCGGCAAATACAACAGGTGGTGTAACAGGTAAAATGATTTCTCCGCAATCAATTGCGATCGCTTGTGCAGCGGTTGGTCTTGCTGGAAAAGAATCTGACCTATTCCGTTTTACGGTAAAACATAGTTTATTCTTCGTGATTATTGTTGGAATTATGACGTATGTCCAAGCATATTATTTAACGTGGATGATTCCGTAAGTGAGTGGAATTATATCGACGATTCGCCACGGAATATCGATTTGCCGACAAAAATCGACAGAAGAAACAACCTTTGCATTTTTCAGATTATCGTGTATGATGGGAAAGTATTGAAAATTAAATCAGTGATAAACTAGGGGTGCCTAACGTATGCGTAGGCTGAGAGAGAAGCGCGTGAACTTCTTAACCCTTTGGACCTGATCTGGCTCGTACCAGCGTAGGGAAGTTAACGGCTTTACATAATTATGTCTTTATGAGCCAGGTCCTTGTTTTACTATGGACCTGGCTCTTTTTATTTTGGCATACGCTGGCCATATCTCGTCCTTGTCACAAACAGGGGAGGCAACAAACGTTATGAAGCAGTCTGTTTCAGCTGAGCAAATTGAATTGAAGTCGAGTTTACCAGGGAGTAAGAAAGTTTATGTAGATGGACCACGTGAAGGTATGAAAGTACCGATGCGTGAGATTGCACAAAGTGATACGAATGGCGTGCCGAATCCACCAATTCGTGTGTATGATACGAGTGGTCCATACACGGATCCTGCGTATAAAGTGGAGCTGGAAAAGGGGATTCCAACGCCTCGTCACTCTTGGATCGTTGAGCGCGGAGATGTTGAAGAGTATGTGGGACGCGAAATTAAACCTGAGGATGACGGTGTAAAAGCGACTTCGAAACATACACCTGTTTTCCCGCAAATGGATCGTAAGCCTCTTAGAGCGAAGAAAGGTGCGAACGTAACGCAAATGCATTATGCGCGTAATGGAATTATTACATCTGAGATGGAATATATTGCGATTCGTGAAGGGGTAGAACCAGAATTTGTTCGGAAAGAAATTGCGGAAGGTCGTGCGATTTTACCAGCTAATATTAACCATCCAGAAGCAGAACCGATGATTATCGGTCGTAATTTCCATGTGAAGGTAAATGCTAACATTGGAAACTCCGCTGTATCTTCTTCCATTGCGGAAGAAGTAGAGAAGATGACGTGGGCAACGCGCTGGGGTGCAGATACAATTATGGATTTATCCACGGGTAAAAATATTCATACAACGCGTGAATGGATTATTCGTAATGCGCCTGTACCAGTTGGAACAGTGCCAATTTACCAAGCATTAGAAAAAGTAAATGGGATTGCGGAAGATTTAACGTGGGAAGTGTATCGTGATACGTTAATTGAGCAGGCGGAGCAGGGCGTTGATTACTTTACGATTCATGCTGGAGTATTACTTCGTTACATTCCAATTACCGCAAAGCGTACGACAGGTATCGTTTCCCGCGGTGGTTCTATTATGGCGCAGTGGTGTTTATTCCATCATAAAGAAAACTTCCTGTACACTCATTTTGAAGAGATTTGCGAAATTATGAAACAGTACGATGTTTCATTCTCTCTCGGAGATGGATTACGTCCGGGTTCTATTGCAGATGCAAATGACGAAGCGCAATTTTCTGAGCTTGAAACGCTTGGTGAATTAACAAAAATCGCTTGGAAGCATGATGTGCAAGTTATGATTGAAGGGCCAGGGCATGTACCGATGCATTTAATTAAAGAGAATATGGAGAAAGAACTTGATATTTGCCAAGGCGCTCCATTTTATACACTCGGGCCGCTAACGACAGATATCGCACCAGGTTATGACCATATTACGTCTGCGATTGGTGCCGCGATGATTGGTTGGTTTGGAACTGCGATGCTTTGTTATGTAACACCGAAAGAGCATTTAGGCTTGCCGAATAAAGATGATGTTCGTGAAGGTGTTATTACGTACAAAATCGCAGCGCATGCAGCTGATCTTGCGAAAGGGCATAAAACGGCTCATCAGCGTGATGATGCACTTTCAAAAGCACGCTTTGAATTCCGTTGGCGCGATCAATTTAACTTATCGTTAGACCCTGAACGCGCAATGGAGTATCATGATGAAACATTGCCAGCAGAAGGGGCGAAAACAGCTCATTTCTGTTCAATGTGTGGACCGAAGTTCTGTAGTATGAGAATATCTCATGATATTCGTGAGTATGCGAAAGAAAATGATTTAGAAACAACAGAAGCAATTGAAAAAGGAATGAAAGAGAAAGCGGAAGAATTTAAAGAAGCTGGTAGTCATTTATATCAATAATATGTTACACCTCTTTACTTGATTGATCACACTGTACCTAACTTAAATATAGAAGAAGCCTCCTTTGCTAAGACGGTAGTAAAGGGGGCTATTGTTTGTTATAGGGCGAAGAATAGGTGTACCCAGTAAAATAAGAGGAATAATGTGACGACTGTTGTGAGAGGGATAACGATAAGGGATACACTTAAATAATCTTTCCACTTTATTTTAATTTTGTTTTGTTTAAGAATGTACATCCAAATGAGGGAAGCGAGTGTACCAATTGGTAATAATAATGAACCGATATCACTGCCGATGATGTTTGCAAGGTAAATTGTTTTTAATGTGATTGGATCAAGTCCCATTTCTGTTAATGTGATTGTACCAATCATAAGTGCGGGATGGTTATTGAAGACGTTAGAGAGGATGGAAACGAGTCCGCCCATTGCAAAACTAGCATATAATAAGTGCTGGTTTACAACTGGTTCAAGCCACTGTACAAGTGCTGCTGTTAAACCTGCGTTATGGAGCCCGTAAATAATTACGTACATAGAGAAGGCGAAAATTAAAATGTGCCAAGGTGTCTTTTTCAAAATGTCGATTGGATTTGTACGTAAGTAGTACCATCTCCATATTAGAAGGACGAGTGAACCGAGTACAGCGACAATTTCAATCGGTATGGATAAGAAGGAAGCGACGAACAGAAGACAGCGCATTAAGAATACGAAGAATAACACTTTTAACATAAATTTTGTACGTTTTTGTTTCGTATCAACAGAATTTTTTCCTTTTAGAGGGTGGAAGTTTTTTGTGAAGAAAATTTCTTCAATATCATATGAGGAAACAGGTAACCTTTCCGGAAGTTTTTTCTTTAAAACTGTGTACATGAGCCATGACATAAACAATAATCCTAGTGTTGCAGGTACAAACATCATAGCTGTATGCATATAAAGAGTCATATTTACAATATTTAATGCAATTAAGTTTACAATATTACTTACACCGATCGGTGCGCTAGATGCAGTTGCGATTAAAGCACCGCTTAGTAAATAGGGAATTTGTTGGTGGGGTTTTAATTGAAGGTTTTTTAGAAGTAAAATTAAGATTGGAGTTGTAATTAAAATGCTGCCATCGTTATTAAATAAAAGAGTCATAAGGAAACATAATAACTGAATGTACCAGTATAAGCGGTGGCCAGAACCTTTTGCTAAATTTGCGAGTTTAGCAGCTGACCAGTGGAAGAAACCGAAGCTTTCTAATATAACTGCCATGACGATGGTCGCCACGATGGTTATGGAGGCCCCTCCTATTTTACTGATAATATCCATGACGTCAGTTTTTGATACGAGTCCTGTAACGAGAATGATACCAGCACCGACTGCAGCGGGCCATGCTTCATTTAAACCTCGAGGACGCCAAAAGATAACGACCATAGTGAAGAAAAATACGACAATAGTAATCCATATTTCAATACTCATAGTAAGCCTACCTTTCTATTTTCCCTTGAATACATAAAGTCTAGCTTGTCTTAAGCTTATACATTATTATATTCGAGGAAAGATAAGAAGAACTAGGTAGATAACTGAATCTAGTGAATATGTGTATTTGATGACAGGGGACAAATGTAAATAGGAGTGAAATAACTATCGAGAGAGGGACCTATATTTGGGGACATTACATATGGTAATGCCCCATTTTTAGGTTATATGTTTACTTTTCTTTTAAAAATGTTCGATCTTTTAAGAATAAATTCCAGAAGAAAATAAATCCTGGAAGTAAGATAGCGATGCCGATTGCATAAAGAATAAGTAGCGCATAGAATGTTTCTTTCGTTGTAAAGCTTGTAAATACCGTTACGTCCGGATAAATGATATACGGTAAATGTGCGATGCCATATGCATAACTTGCAAATGCATATTGTGCGACAACAGCTAAAACAGCAATTCGCGGCCAACCTAGTGCACTATATTTTTTATTCGTCCACCAAAGGGAAGAATATCCGATGACAAATAAACCGATAGAAACTGTAAACCATGGGAACTGTTTTATTAAACCTTGCATAAGCCAGTGCGTTTCAGGTTCCATCACAACGAGAGCGATAATTGCTGTAACTAGTGTCGCTGGACCGAGTATAATGGCATTACGTCTGTAAAGTCGATATGCATCCTCTGCTCCTTGTTCTCGCGAAAAATCAGCTAAAAAGAGAGAGGATAAAAATAATTCAGAAGTTAATCCGAATAGCATATAACAGTATATGACAGGACTGGACAAAAGTTTTCCGTAGAGGAGAACTTCTTTACCACCAGTGGTTGTAATGTAAGCACCTTCTGTTACAGGTAAAACAGTAATTAAAAGTGCGGGAATTAGGAGCCCGGTAATACCTGAAATAAGGCGAAGAATATGTTGATACTTCGGTACGGAATAAGCAAATACCATAAATGTACTACGAATGGCGACGAGCACTAAAATTAACATAACTGGTACAAACATAACTGTTGCAAGAGTAAAAGCTGCCTTTGGAAAGAAGCCGAGAAACGCGACAACAACAAAGACAAGAAATGTATTTGTTACTTCCCAAGTTGGAGATAAGTACCGATTGGCAAGCTTAGCAGCGAGCGTTGGATGTTTAGCATACACCATGCCCCAAAAACCTGCCCCGAAATCAATGGATCCTAAAATGCTATATACGAAAATAAGAGCCCATAAAATGATGATTGCAATACTTGCCTCATGCATGGGAATCTCCTCCTTGATGTTGTAAATCATTTTTTAATGGGTGTCTCTTAAAGAATGTTCGAAGTACAAAAACTGTTAATACACCAAGTCCGATATATAAAACGATGAATAAAATAAATAGAGGTCCTACGAAATCAGCACGTGTGGCAGCATCCGTTGTACGCTGCATTCCATAAATCGTCCAAGGCTGACGACCGCTACAGCTAAAGATCCACCCAAATTCAATACCGAGCATCATAATCGGTCCGCAAGCTGCAGTTCCCCATAGTAACCATTTCGGTAATTCTGCTCCTTTTTTTCGATAAATAAAATACCAATATAGAAGAGCGATCGTTGCGACGGCAAAAGTAAATGCAGCGGTACCGACCATTAAATTAAAAAGCGTATGTGTATAAAATGGTGGCCATGTTTCGCGCGGAAATTCGTTTAATCCTTTTACAACTGTAGTAGGATCTAGACCAACTAATAGGCTGAGCATATTAGGGATTTCTAAAGCGTAGTTTAGTTCAAGCGTTTCAGGATCAACAACTCCGCCGAGGGACAAAGGAGCATGTGATGTCGTTTCAAATAAAGCTTCAGCTGATGCCAGTTTTTCTGGTGAATGTTTATGTAAGGCAATTGCAGATTCGTGTCCAGACAGCCACATCGTTGCACCTGTGATAAAGGTAACGACAAGCCCTAAAAATAATCCTTTTTTATGGTAAGCAATTTCCCGTGCACTTATATTTCTTTTTAATAGTTTAAATCCAGCGATAGAAGCGATGACAGCCGCTCCAGTTGCATAAGCCGTAATAACAACATGGAATGAGCTTGTGAAAAAGCTTGGATTAAAGAATGCTTTCCACGGATCAACGTTAAAAACAGAACCATCGGGATTCATGGAAAAGCCCGCTGGTGTATTCATCCATGTATTTGCGGATGTAATTAGCACGGCGGATGCTGTAGCGCCGAGCATAACGAAAAAGAGGGAAACTAACCTCATAAATGGAGGTAATTTATCCGCCGCATATACGTAAATAGACATGAATAAAGCCTCTAAAAAGAAGGCGAAAATCTCGATTTGAAAGGGAACTGAAATAACTTGACCAACAATTTTGGCGAATCCCGGCCAAAGGAGTGAAATTTGTACCCCGACAATTGTTCCGGTTGGAATGGCTACCCCAAGAAGGATAGCGAAAGCTTTTGTCCACCTTTTCGCCATAACAGCATAATCCGAATCTTTCTTCCAGTGATATAACACTTCACTTATAAAAATCATTAAAGAAAGTCCGATTCCAAGTGTTGCAAAGATAATGTGGAATGCTAGCGATGAACCAAAGAAGGCCCGCGATAATGTAACAGTATCCATAATTATGCTCCTCTTCATTTTTGCCATTATTTTCTGATTGGACTGGAAAATTTATTCAAAAATATACCGAAAATATATGTGTATTTTAAAAAATGAATATGGTATTATAATTTCGTAATCTTCAGAAAAGATGAATGTATTGAGGGAGAAACATTTCGTTTGTATTTTAGAACAAAATCTTTTATAATTCTTACGCGAACATAAGTTCTTTTTTTGGGGCGGACTGGGTGTAGAGAATGAAGAAGTTCACGTGAAACGGAGGGGATGTTTTGTGTATCCTGAGGTCATTAAAAAAATGGCATTTTCAAAAGAGCATAGAGATTTATTATTAAAGCTATATAATAAAGAAATTACGCGTAGTGAATATGATCGCCTTGTACAATCGTTATATAAACCTTCTAAAGAAGTTTGTGAGGGGTAAAAAGACAATCTAAATCGATTGTCTTTTTTATGTTTGGGTATGTTCTCATAAAATTAAGGTTAGCCTGATTGAGGAGGTGAAAAAATGGGAAAGCGCCTGTATATATGGACTGGAATTATTGTATTAATTGCTTTAGGAGGAATTGTTTTTTTGACTGCTGTACAAGGAAATCGTACGGAGCATTTTATTTTAAGGCATATGTTTAATGAGAATGAGACGATTGCCACATATCGTCTATCAGATCAGAAGGCAGGAACAAGCGAAGCAAAGGGGCGTGAAGCTTTATCAGAGTCGGCTGGATTATGGCTGCAATATACGCTTGATAAAGATGATAAACCATTATTTGATGAACAGATGAAGGTAATTCAAAATTATTTCGTGAGTAAGGAACATATCGTTTTATGGAAAATCTCTGAAAAGGGAGAAAAGCAGTCTGCTACAAATGCACTTATAGATGATCTTCGTATTATTGAACAATTATATCGTGCTTACGAGATGTACAAAGAAGAGCGTTATAAACATCTCGCTGACCAATTGAGTGATGCTGTACTTCATTATAATAAGAAGAGAAAATATTACGTTGATTATTACAATGCAGATGCCGGTGTGCAAAATAAAATTTTAACAACGTCTTACATAAATCCGCATGCCTTTTCCTATATGAAACAGTACGGGAAAATTTCTGAAGAGCAATATAAGGAAGTTGTTCAATTTTTAGCCGATTATCCAAGGAATGGTTGGGCCTTCCCGAAAGAATATAAAGAAGATGGTACGTTTGTATATGATAAGCAAATAAACCTCATTGATCAATCGTACGTTGCCTATCATCGTAGTTTAGGTGGTCTTTCGTCGGATGCTTATTTTGAGTTTATAAAAAAGAAGTTTCACCAAGATGGTAAGTTATACGGTCGTTATGATTTGGGGACAGGGAAAAACGCTGTTGATTATGAATCACCAGCAGCTTACGGATTAACTATTTTATATGTACTCCAAACAGGCGATATGAAGTTTGCTAAAGAATTGTATGATCGTATGAGTGAATTTCGGAATGATAATGTATTCAGTAGATTTTATGGTGGATATGTAGCGGGAAAAGATGATAACACACATATTTTTGATAATGTCTTACCTCTTTTAGCGGAGACAGAATTAGAAAAGAGTAAGAAATAAAAGAATGCCACCAATAAGGTGGCGTTTTTTAATTGCTTGATATAGTAGAAAAATAATTGATAACAAATTCACGAAATTGCTGCGCGGTTTTTGATAAGTATCGTCTTTTTGACCAACTTAAGCCGATCGTCCGCTTACAGTTTGGTTCGATAATGCGCAGTCTGTTTGATGATAAAACTGAGTTTTTTAATAGAGTTAAGCTTGGAACAAAAGCAATGCCAAGTCCTTGCTTAATTAAATCACTAATAACGCTCGGTTCATCTACTTCAAAAGCAATGTGCGGGGTGAAACCGGCTTCTTTACAAAATTGATCGGTTAATTGCCGGAATCCATAACCTGTATTCATACTAATGAAAGGTTCATCTTTCACTTCATAAAGATGTATGCTCTTGCGGTTAGAGAAGCGATGTCCTGAAGGAACGACTAAGAAAATTTCTTCAGTCATAAGCGGTTCCCAAACAATTTCATCTCCTTCAATTGGTATAGAGGAAATGCAAAAATCAATTTCCATATCGTCTAATTGACGTTTCATAGAAGGTGTGGATGCGAGAAATTGCTGGAATCGAACGTTACGGTGCTCTAATAAAAAAGAGCCGAGTAGTTCCGGTAATATTCTCGGAATAGAAACAGCTAATGTAATAGAGTCTTGTTGTAATTCCGCTAAATCCTTAATGTCTCTTTTCCCTTCACTTAATTCATGAAAAACACGTTCCACTCGTTTTAGAAATACTTTACCGTATGAGTTTAATGCTATTTGACGGCCTTGGCGATCAAATAAAGGAATGCCTAAGTCTTTTTCTAATCGAGCAATTGTTTTGCTAAGGGAAGGTTGTGCGATACGTAATTCTTCAGCGGCTTTCGTCATATGTTCTAATCTTGCAACTGTTTGAAAGTATTTTAATTGAAGAAGTTCCATTATGAATCTCCTTTCTATAGACCAAAAGGAATGAATTTATAATTAAAGATGTATTATACAGTATGTAAAGTGACGTGTATAGTAAAGCTGTTAAACGATTCAGTTGTATGAAAAGAGTAATATAACTTGTTTCAAATGCAATTATAAATAGAATAAGGAGTATTTTTCATGAAAGGAATTCAACTCATCTTTAAAGATTGGAAGACGATGTGGGCACATAAACATGGACGTATCGCTTTAATTTTTTTATTAATTGTTCCTTTAATTTATGCAGGGTTCTTTTTAGCTGGATATTGGGATCCATATGGACGATTAGATAAATTACCTGTTGCAGTTGTTAATTTAGATAAAGGTGCTGTAATGGATGAAAAAACAATCCAGGCAGGAGACGACTTTGTTAAAAATTTAAAAGAAAATAAGGAACTTGCTTTTCATTTCGTATCTGTAAAAAACGCAGATCAAGGGTTAAAAGAAGATAAATATTATATGGTTGTTACAATCCCAGAAGATTTCTCGAAGAAGGTAAGTACACTAATGGATGAGAAACCAGAGCCTGCACAATTACAGTACAAAGTGAATCCAGGGAAAAACTTTGTAGCAGCTCAAATTGGAACGACAGCTGTTGAAAATATGAAAACAAAAATTTCAAATAGTATTACAAAATCATATACTGAAGGTGTCTTTTCGAAGTTTCAAGATTTAGCACAAGGATTGCGTGACGCGAGTAACGGTGCTGAGAAATTACATGAAGGAACGGCAGAAGCAAAGAATGGTACTGTTCAGCTTTCAGACGGGATTCAGCGTGTAAGCGATGGTGCATCGAAGCTAAAAGAAGGTAGCGATAAACTTGCAGCTAGTCAAGGAGCCTTAGCTCAAGGGGAAAATGAACTTAATGAAGGAACGTTATCACTTTATAGTGGAATGCAGCAGTTATATAAAGGGGAGCAAACGTTACAAGCAGGGGTAAGCCAATTAACCGCTGGAACAAACGAATGGGTGAGCGGAAGTGAAAAGTTGGCTGAAGGTCAAGCGGAAGCAGATGATACAGCAAATGCTGTAAAGAAACAATTAGAGGATTATGCAAAAAGTCATCCGGAAGTACAACAAGATCCTGCTTTCAGGCAAATTATTGCGACTTCTAATGGATTAGCTACGGCAACAAGCACGGTACATGTTAGTCAGGAAAAACTCATGCAAGGTGCAAAAAAGATAGCTGAAGGGCAGAGTAAGATTGAAGCAGGAATGAATGAATTTGGCGTTAAACTAAATGAAGTTACGAACGGCACGAAAAAAATAGCGGATGGTTCTACGAAATTAGCTGATGGGTTTATGAAGTGGGGCAATGGTTTTACTTCTTTACAAGAAGGTGTAAATCATCTTGCGAGCGGTGGAACGGAGTTAAATAACGGAGCTGGAAAATTAACGAATGGTCTTACGAAACTCGAGGACGGTTCAAAGGAACTTTCTACGAAATTAGGAGAGGGGGCTGAGAAAGTAGCGAATGTACGTAACGATGATGCACGTAATTCGATGTTCTCAGAGCCAGTTCAATTGGTGAAATCAACTGTTTCTGAAGTTCCTAATTACGGTTCTGGAATTGCTCCATATTTCCTATCTCTTGCATTTTATGTTGGAGGAATTATGGCGTCGAATATTTTACCTCTCGGTCGTAGACAAAATATGAAGGTAAGCGGAACGGTACATTTTGTTAATAAATTAGGTCTAGTATATTTAATTGGATTCATTCAAGCGTTGATTGTAGATATAGTGGTACTTGGAATAATGAAGTTAGAGATTGCAAGTGCACCGCTGTTCATTTTATCAAGTATTATTATCTCGTTTACCTTCATGACATTTATTCTTATGCTAGTAACAGCATTTGGTATTGTAGGGAAATTCGCAGCGGTAACGCTCCTTGTTCTTCAACTAGCGACAAGTGGTGGCACTTTCCCGGGAGAGTTAAATATAGCGGTGCTGAGCAAAATTGGAGAGTTTCTTCCAATGTCTCATTCTCTTAGAGGACTCCAAGAGGTTATTTCTTTAGGAGATTGGTCTCAATTACGAATGCAAATTTTAATTCTATTATGTTATCTCGTTGTTGCTGGTGGAATTACTTGGATTACAAATCATATACAACATAAGGAAACTCCTACAGGGCAAGTTTCTTAATATAAAGAAGCTATCCGGATAAAAGGTTTCATTACGACCTTTTCGGATAGCTTTTTCTTATTTCTTTTCCATAACTGCAAAGTAATTTTGTTCGCTGTCAGCAAAATTGAATGCTCTACCTGTAGGTAAGTCCACAATTTTCCCAACTGTGACGTTTTTCTCAGAAAGATCTTTATATAGTTGATCTAAGTTATCAGAGAAGAACATGAGTGAAGGTGTATTTAAGTTTAATTCAGGTTGCATCTTCGCAATTAGCGCTTTATCGTGCAGGACGATGCTCGTTCCCTCTCCTTTTCTTGGGGCAATTTCAATCCATCTAAATCCTTGGCCGTTATTTTCTTCGGCAATTACATGAAATCCAGCCTTGTCTGTCCAAAATTGTACAGCCTCATCCTGATTATTTACATATAGCATAATTTGTCCAACTTTATTAATCATAGGTTTCTCTCACTTTCTTTTCTTATATGAATATCATTATATCAAATGTGCGGTTTGAACAATTTTTCATGACTTTTTTGTATAGAAATCATTGTCCATTTCTTATGTGGAGTAGGTGAAGGCCCTGCAATCCAAGTATGGAATGGCATTATGCTGCAAATAACTATCACTGAGATAGAAATTGTAGCTGTTAGTAAAAATAGTAATAGACTATAAGCAATTGTATTTTCTTGTAGCGAGAATAGGGAAAGAAATTTTGTACATAATTGCAAAAAGAAAAAGTGTGCTAAATAAGCACCGTACGTGTAGTTACCGATAAAACGTAATGTTCTATACAATATCCCTCTTCGCTGTACAATCATAATAGATAATACGTATAGTATGATAATTTCACATACAATGTATAAAAACATAGATGGTTTTAAATAGGTAGAAACAGTTAGGTGAATAGAATTTGCGCCGTAAAAACTAAATAACTCATAATTAATGAATAAGAATAAAATGAAAAATAAGGTGGTCACTAGTGGGACATGCTTTATTACAAATAAACGCCAAGCTCTTAATGCAACAGCTGCGATTCCTCCCATAACGAAATAGAACGAATAGAAGAAGAAGGAGCGGTCTGTGTAATGTAAAATAGTGGAGTTTGTTAATTTTTCGCCATTAAAAATATAATGGGAAGAATACCACATTAAAAGAAAATAGAGACAAGCAAAAATGCTTATATATTTGTATATATCTTTTTGATTTTTTGTTTGCTTTTTAAACCAATAAAAAAGTGTGCATAGTAACGGAAATAATAGATGAATTTGGAACATCATAATAACGTACCAAAGATGAGGTGCTGCTGTTCCGAGCAATAAGCTTTTTATACCGTTCTGCATCGTAACAACATCGCTCATTGTGAGTAAATAAACGATGGACCAAAAGAAATAAGGAGCAAGTAAATGTATTGATTTTTCATAAATATATTCTTTATACTTCATTTGCTGCGTATATTGCCGAATTAAGTGAAATCCTACGATAAATATGAATGCAGGGGCTGAAAACTTCGCTAGATTAAATAACCTACCCATAATGAGGGATTGCTCGAGTAAGATGTTTCCTTGATTCATTGTATATAATAAAGAACTTTGTAAAACGACAGCAAGAAATGCAATGCTTTGCAAAACTTTAAATTCAGGTGCGCTCTGTGTCATCATAGCCATCTCCTTTTCCATACATGATTATAGTACGGAGAGAATGTGATTGATGTGGAAACTTTGTGAAAGTTGTAACAAAATTGTGGCAGAGTGTGGGCAATGGCAATAATAAATGAAATTATATCGGGCGATTTGACCAATAATGATAAAAAAGAGGGTGTCCATTTTTGGACACCCTCTTTCTATATATTATGCAAACTTACTTTTAACCCAGTTCTTACCTTCTACAAGGCGAGCTGTCATGACGGCACAAGCGTTATCTGCTGTTACGTTTAACATCGTTGCTGGTGGATCAATGATTGTACTAATAGCAGCGATAATTGGTAGTGCTTCTGGTGGGAAGCCGTATAGAGAAACGATTAACATTTCACCAATCATACCGCCTCCAGGGATTGCGCCCATTACTGTTCCTACTAATAGAGAAACAACAAGTGCAATTGCTAATGTTTTCGGTCCTGAGAACTCCATATTGAAAATCCCGAATAAGAAAGCAATTTTTAACACGCCACCTAAAACAGAGCCATCTTTATGAAGTGTAGAGCCAAGAAGGACAACTGTTTCACGAATATCAGAAGAAATTCCCATCTTTTTTGTCGCTTCTAAATTTGCTGGAATACTTGCGGCACTACTACAAGTTGCAAGTGACGTAACTGTAGGAGAGACCATGTTTTTCCAAAAGATCTGTACGCCTTGCTTGCGTCCGGCAAGGTATGCGTAAAATGTAAAGAATACAAAGAAGTATACGAGAGAAGCTGGATAATATACCATCGCCGCTCGGAAGTAAGTTCCCAGAAGTTGTGGTCCGAACTCACCAACTAATGCTGCGAAGTAAGCAGCTAGACCAATTGGAGCATAGTACATAATGAAAGATACGACTTTCATTGAAATTTCTGCACCAGCCTGTAAAAATGTAGCAAATGGCTTTCCTTTTTCACCAACTGCTGAAGTTGCGATTCCCATTAAAATAGAAAAGAAGATAAGAGCTAACATGTTTTCACGAGATAGTAACTTCGAGAAGTCCGATACTGTTAGAATGCCGACAATTTGATCAGCAACGCTAACGGCTTTTTCAGCTTTATCAGGCTGTGTTAGTTCTAATATCACACCTTGTGCTGGCGGGAATACTTTCACGATAATAATCATAAAAATAGCAGCGATAATACTTGTAAATAAGAAAGTTCCAGCCATACTAGACATAATTTTACCAAAACGTTTTAATCCATCCATATTAGCAATCGATGATGCAATGCTAAAGAAAACGAGAGGTACAACAATCGTAAACATTAAGTTTAAGAAAATGTCACCAAGCGGTTTTAAAGCAACTGCATCAGTACCCATGAAATAACCAATGAAACCACCAATTAGGATGGAAGATAATAAAATAATTGGAAAACGATACGCCTTCATAAATATACCCTCCTATCGATTGTAAAAAATTATACTGAACCATTATAACGAGTTGAATCCCTCTTTACTAGGAGAATACAGATAGAAAGAATAGTGCGAAAATAGAGAAGTTTTTGTTTTTAAGCTCGGCATACGGTAAGAAATCTAGACATATATATTTGTAACCTAGTGGTGAAGAGGGATGGACCATAACTTAGGTTTAAAAACGTTGGGGGGGGGGAAGTGGAATGAATATTTTACTTTGCTGTGCAGCGGGAATGTCTTCCAGTTTGATTGTTACAAAAATGGAGAAAGCAGCAGAGGAGAGTGGGATAGAGGTAAAGATTTGGGCTGTATCAGGTTCGGAAGTACGAAATCATATTGATGAAGCAGATGTGCTTTTACTTGGACCACAAGTACGTTATTTATTACCGAAAATGAAGGAATTGTGCAAGGAGAAGGGAATACCTGTTGATGTCATTCAATCAGTTCATTATGGACTTTGTAATGGGAAAGCTATCTTGCAATGCGCGTTGTCAATGAAGGCATGAGGAGAGTGGGATAGATGATTGGATTTTTGGAGAAATACGTTATGCCAGTAGCAGGAAAGGTTGCAGAGCAGCGACATTTACAAGCGATTCGTGATGGAATTATTTTAACGATGCCTTTTTTAATTATCGGATCTTTTTTTCTTATCATTAGCGCTTTACCAATACCAGGATATAATGAGTTTATGGAAGGATTGTTTGGGGAGAATTGGCAGAAAGCTTTGGGGTATCCAGTTAGCGCAACATTTAATATAATGTCTTTAATAGCCACTTTTGGAATCGCTTACAGACTTGGAGGATACTATAAGGTCGATGCACTAGCAGCAGGGGCGTTATCACTTGTGACATTCTTACTTGCAACCCCGTTCCAAGTTGCATATACAATACCAAGTACGAAAGAAAGCGTGCTTGTAGAAGGGGCTATCCCAGCTGTATTAATGGGAAGCCAAGGGTTATTCGTGGCGATGATTATAGCACTTATATCTACTGAACTGTATAGATTTATTGTACAAAGAAAGTTGATTATAAAAAATGCCAGAAACGGTACCGCCAGCTGTGACACGTTCATTTGCAGCACTCGTACCAGGATTTATTGTTGTAACTGTTATTTGGATCTTGCGCTTAATTATAGAGAATACTTCTTTCGGCAGCATCCATACTATTGTAGGGCAAATTTTACAGGAACCACTTAGCGCACTTGGTGCTAGTCTCTTCGGAGCAGTGGTATCTGTTATTATTGTTCATGTGCTTTGGGCGTGCGGGATTCATGGTGCTGCGATTGTTGGCGGTGTAATGAGTCCAATTTGGCTATCATTAATGGATCAAAACCGAGTTGCGTTTCAGGCAGGGCAAGATGTGCCGAATACGATTACTGCACAATTCTTTGATCTATGGATTTATATGGGTGGTTCTGGTGCAACACTTGCTTTAGTTGTAGGAATGTTATTATTTGCAAGAAGTCAGCAATTGAAAAGTTTAGGGCGATTATCAATTGCTCCTGGTATTTTTAATATTAATGAAATGGTGACTTTCGGTATGCCGATTGTAATGAACCCTCTTTTACTTATTCCATTCATACTTGTACCAGTTGTTTTAACGATAGTTTCTTATTTTGCGATGGAATGGGGATTAGTTGCTCGTCCGAGCGGGGCAGCAGTACCGTGGACGACACCGATTCTTTTTAGTGGATATTTAGGATCGGGTGGGAAAATTTCAGGTGTTATTTTACAACTCGTTAACTTTGCACTGGCATTCTTTATTTATTTACCGTTCTTAAAAATATGGGATAAACAAAAAGTAGCTGAAGAAAAAGGGGGAGTAGAAAGCTAAAATGGAGACGATAGAGACAATGGCTTTTCATTTAATTTTGCATGGAGGAAACGCGAGAAGTTGTGCGATGGAAGCAATCGATTATGCGAAGCGCGGGGAGTTTACGGAAGCAGAGACTAAATTACAAGAAGCGCTAGATGAATTAAAAGAGGCGCATCGCTTACAAACGGATTTAATTCAGAAGGAAGCTGGTGGAGAAAAAACAGAAGTTACGCTTCTTATGATCCATGCGCAAGATCATTTAATGAATGCTATTACAGTGAAGGAATTAGCGAGTGAATTTGTAGAATTATATAAGAAGATGGCGGCGGATGAATGAACCTTGCTTATGCAAGGTTTTTTTGTTTTTAAAAGAGACTGTTATGACGAAAAGAAGACCACTTGTGTACGATTGTATTTATTTTTTCAAAGTTTATGTAAAAGTGAAAGAGTAAAAGGAGTGGGGATAAATGGAAGTTCATATCGAATTAAACCCATCACAAACAAAAGCAGAGATTATTATAAAAATAAAAGAAATAACAGAGGAAATTCAGCAGCTATTAAAAATAATTGAAGGGAGAAACGTGAATCAAATTGTTGGTGTGTTAAATCAATAGTATTATTTATTAAATTTAAATGATATTTATTGGTTTTATACAGCAGGAAGAAAAGTTATGGCGCAAACAAAGAAAGGGAGTTTTGAAGTGAAGGCTCGCTTGTATGAATTAGAGGAACAGCTAGCTGGAAAGTGGTTTTCCAGATTTTCTAAGTCGATACTTGCGAATTTAGGGCATGTAAAAAGCTTTGAAATGTCTTTTAGTGGTAGTGTGTGTGCCCATTTTTCTAACGGGATGAAAGAATATGTTTCAAGGAAGTATGTACCGCTCATTAAAGAAGCCTTAAATATAGGAGGGGGGAAAAGATGTTTGATAGAGTTATTCATAAAATAGCTGGTGGATTGGGAATGGCGATGTTGTATAGTTTGTTATTTTTATATGTATCGTAAGTTTTATTTTGGTTTACTTTATTATACGGTTTGTGATGATGCTATATTGGAAGAAAAAAATTGAGAAATTAAATCATCAATTACAATAAAGAGATTATGTATGTGTGCGTACGTACCATCAGTGGAGTGTTATACGTTCCACTGATGGTATTTTTATAGTAACGGTCCTCCTTTTTGTGGATAAATAGGGATTATAACTAATCAATAGTAACCATTTCTCCTATACCACGAACTAATTTTTTTATATACATACGCTCTGGTTTTAATACATTTATTATATAATCAATGGCTTTTTGCGGTTCAACAGATGTGCCGCACGTATAACAGTCGATTGCTGCAAATTTCTTTTCGGGATACGTGTGAATAGAAAGATGGCTTTCTGATAGTAAAACTAATATCGTAACTCCATACGGATGGAATTCCTTTTTACTTACGCTTAAAACGTGGGCACCAGAGTGCCCGGCAGCGACGACTAAATGGTATTTTAAAAAATGAATATCATTTAATAGAGAAAAATCTACTTCCCATAAATCTACTATTATATGCTTGCCAAACGTAGAATATTCCATATGACTGCACTCCTTATTAAAATATGCTCAAAACTCCATCTCTTTTTGATAACAATGATGTAAGGTAAGATTGGTTTCTGAATTTAAAACGGCGTATTTACGTTGCTTTAAACATTCTTTTTTGAATTGAAATAGAGGAGAGAGAGTAGAAGGCAATGTTCGATGAGACGGCGCTACTGATAATTGTTCAATTTGATTGAGTACATAAGCGGAGTTAGCGGCAATATGAAATCCCCAGTCAGTTCCGAAAGAAGGAACGATTGTATGATAGCTTTTTACAGTTAATCCGGCATTTTCAATTGTGTTACCGATGCTCCAATATACAAGAGGCGCATCAGCTGGTGAATTGGATTGGCAGACGAATGCGCCACCCTTTGTTAGAAATTTAGCGATATGCGCAAAAAGTTCACTCGTATACAAAGTGCTTAATAACTCTGTCGCTGGGTCAGGGAAATCAATAATGATTACGTCATATAGAGAGGAATGAGACTTCAGAAACTCTTTTGCGTCACATACATGCACATTAGCACGATTATCAAAAAACGCACGTTGGTTTAAAGAAACTAATTCCGGGATGTTGCGAGCCATCTTAATCATTTCTTCATCTAAGTCTACAAGGTCTACATGGAGAACAGTTTCATATTTTAAGACCTCCCGTAAAGCAAGACCATCGCCACCACCTAATATGAGAACGCGCTTTGGAGCTGTTACTTTTAACATAATCGGATGAACAAGTGCTTCATGATAAATTTGCTCATCGACGGAACTAAATTGTAGTTGCTTGTCCAAATATAAGCGGATATCGCTTACTTGTAGTAAATTAATGTTTTGATACTTACTTTTACCTTCAAATAAATTTGTGTGTTCACCAGCTTGTATTTCTTTTAGAGAAATCTCATCCCATATATCTAAGCTACTATGAGAGTCTGTTTCTACTGTTATATGTTCCGTTTGTTCTTGTTTGTTTAGTGTGTAAGTGTGTGAATCTAATTCAGGGTACTCGTCATGTTTATAACAGTCATTTTGAAGCTTTCTTTCACAAATCTTCATTTTTTTCTTTTTTCTATGTTTTGGCATAGGAAGCTCCTTTCAAATTGTTTTCTTTTATTCTATGTAATGTAATAGAGTTTGATTGGACAATAGATTGGAATTGTATATTATGAAGTTATTTTCTAAAGGTTGGTTTTGAATATAACTAGACAACTAAACACTAATCTATATTCATACAGTTATGTGTTAAAAGTATTTTGTTTTATAACACACTATGTTTTTTTGATAACACACTCTTTGAAAGCGATAACACACAAAGAAACCACTCGAAAAAACGCTGATTTTAGGCGTTTTAAAAAGTTGGCACGGCAATTGCATTAGTAAAAGGCGTAAAGAAAAATAAAAAAACATAATTTTTTATACCACATAAGGGGGACTTATTCATGAATATTTTACTTTGTTGTTCAGCAGGGATGTCTACAAGTTTACTAGTTACAAAAATGGAAGCGGCTGCAAAAGCTCGCGGTCTAGAAGGAAAGATTTGGGCTGTATCTGGGGATGCAGTAAAAAACAATATCGATGAAGCAGATGTATTGTTACTAGGACCACAAGTTCGTTACATGCTTTCTTCAATGAAAGCGCTTGCTGATGAGAAAAACGTTGGAATCGACGTTATCAATCCAATGCACTACGGCATGATGAATGGAGAAGCTGTTTTAGATCACGCATTAACACTTAAAAAATAATTAGGGGGGAAGCGAAATGCAAAAGTTTATTGCATTTATGGAGAAATATATTGTTCCTGTCGCTGGTAAAATCGGGTCGCAACGTCACTTGGCTGCGATTCGTGATGGATTTATTGCAGTTATGCCACTTATTTTAGTTGGTGCACTTGCATCACTAATTAATGGTTTTCCATCTGAAGCTTTCCAAGATTTCATGAAAGGTTTGTTTGGTGAAACGTGGAAACAAGTTGGCGGTGGAATGTGGACCGGTTCGTTCGCAATTCTAGCACTAATCATAGCATTTACAACAAGTTATAACTTAGCAAAATCTTACGGCGTTGATGGTTTGTCAGCAGGTATTATTTCATTTGGTGCGTTAATTATTCTTACGCCAACAACACCGAAAGAAGGCGGATTGAACTTAGCTTGGACAGGTGCACAAGGGTTATTCGTAGCGATTATTGTAGCACTTCTTGTTACTGAAGTATTCCGTTTCTTTGTACAAAGAGAAATTACCTTTAAAATGCCAGATGGAGTACCACCAGCAGTTTTAAGATCTTTCGCAGCTTTAGTGCCAGCATTTGTTATTTTAACAGCAGTTGCAGGTATTCAATTAGCAGTGAAATTAACTGGTACAAGTGTTCATGAATTTATCTTTAATACGATTCAATTACCACTGCAAAGTTTAGCAGGGACATTACCAAGTGCAATTGTCATTGTATTCCTTGTGCATCTTCTTTGGTTCTTCGGTTTACATGGTCCAAATATCGTTGGTGGTATTATTGAGCCATTATACTTACCAGCATTGGAGAAAAATATTAAGTTATTCCAAGGTGGTACATCTGCATTTGATGTTCCGAACATTATTACAAAACCATTTTTTGATACTTTCGTGTATCTTGGCGGTTCTGGTGCAACATTAGCATTCTTAGTAGTGGTATTACTTGTAGCGAAAAGTGCACAATTACGCGGTGTATCTCGTTTATCAATTGGACCAGGTGCATTCAATATTAACGAACCAGTAATATTTGGTACACCAATTATTTTAAATCCAATTTTATTCTTACCGTTTATCATAACACCAATTGTATTAGTAATTACTTCTTATACAGCTATATCTATTGGATGGGTACCAAAAACAGTTGCGATGATTCCATGGGCAACACCACCAATTATTAGCGGTTATCTTGTAACAGGTGGACATGTTTCTGGTGCAATTCTACAGTTATTCAACTTTGTAATTGCAATGGTAATCTATTATCCATTCGTTGTATTATGCGATCGTTCTGTTGTTCGTACTGAAAAAGCAGCAGTACAAGGCAATAATAATTCTTTACCTATGTAACATAGTAATTGTTCTCACAGACAACATTGTCTGTGAGAACAATTACTTTTATATCATGTTCAAAAAGATGAAATACATCTATAAGAACACCAAACTAATTAATAAAATAATTATTTAATAAACACGTTCAAACTGAAGGGGTATTTGAATCAGTTGAACTTTATGGAGAGGGCGGTAATTATGATGACTACAGCAGAACAAATTCCATTCCAATTGATTTTAAATAGTGGTAATGCAAGAAGCTATGCAATGGAGGCGCTGCAATTTGCAAAACAGGGGAAATTGCTAGAAGCGGATGAAGCGATGGCAAAAGCGAAAGAAGCAATTAATGAAGCACATCATTTCCAAACAGAGCTCATACAATCAGAAGCAAGAGGAGAAAAAACAGAGATTAGTGTTCTCTTAATTCATGCACAAGATCATTTAATGAATTCTATTACAGTAAAAGAATTAGCAGCAGAATTTATTGACCTTTATAAAAAGCTTGAAGCGAAAGGGGAATAAGACATGAGTGGAATTAAAATTGCTACAATCGGCGGTGGATCTAGTTATACACCAGAGTTAATTGAAGGATTTATTAAACGCTATGACGAGCTTCCTGTTCGTGAGATTTGGTTAGTAGACATTGAGGCGGGAAAAGAAAAGTTAGAAATCGTTGGGAACTTAGCGAAACGTATGGTGAAAAAAGCAGGTTTACCTATTGATATTCACTTAACGCTTGATCGCCGTGAAGCACTAAAAGATGCTGACTTCGTAACGACACAACTTCGCGTTGGTTTACTAGAAGCACGTGCGAAAGATGAAGCGATTCCATTAAAATACGATGTAATTGGTCAGGAAACAAATGGTCCTGGTGGTTTATTCAAAGCGTTGAGAACGATCCCTATCATTTTAGATATTTGTAAAGACATGGAGGAACTTTGTCCGAATGCGTGGCTTATTAACTTTGCAAACCCAGCAGGTATGGTAACAGAAGCCGTGCTTCGTTATACGAACATGAAAAGAGTAGTTGGATTATGTAACGTTCCAATTGGAATTCGTATGGGCCTTGCGAGATTACTTGAAGTAGATGCAAGTCGTGTGCACGTTGATTTCGCAGGTTTAAACCATATGGTATATGGATTAGATGTATATTTAGATGGAGTAAGTGTGATGGATCGCGTAATAGAGCTTGTAACAGATCCAGAAAAACAAATTACGATGGAAAACATTGCTGCGCTTAACTGGGAACCAGACTTTATTCGTGGACTTCGTGCAATTCCATGTCCATACCATCGTTACTACTACAAAACACGTGAAATGTTAGAAGAAGAGAAAGAAGCTTCGGTTGAAAAAGGCACACGTGCAGGAGTAGTGAAACAATTAGAAGCCGATTTATTCGAATTATATAAAGATCCGAATTTAGATATTAAACCACCACAATTAGAAAAACGTGGAGGAGCTTATTATAGTGATGCAGCATGTAGCTTAATTACGTCTATTTACAATAATAAAGGTGATATTCAACCTGTTAATACGAGAAACAATGGTACAATTGCAAGCTTACCACATGATTCCGCTGTTGAAGTGAACTGTATTATTACAAAGGATGGTCCAAAACCAATTGCGGTTGGAGACTTACCAGTACCAGTTCGCGGTTTAGTACAGCAAATTAAATCATTTGAGCGCACAACAATTGAAGCTGCTGTTACAGGGGATTATCATAAAGCGCTGCTTGCCATGACAATTAATCCCCTTGTACCATCAGATAAGGTTGCAAAACAAATTTTAGATGAAATGTTGGAAGCACATAAAGAGTATCTTCCACAGTTCTTTAAAAAGGTAGAGAAATAAAGCGGCGCTATTTAGCCCGCTTTTTTTCATTTAGTAGGAGGGATAATGATGATTAAGCTAATTGTAAATGCAGATGATTTTGGTCTTACAGAAGGAACGAATTATGGAATTATTGACGGACATATAAATGGTCTTGTAAATTCTACGACGATGATGATGAACATGCCTGGGACGGAGCACGCTGTACGTTTGGCGAAAGAATATAAAACATTAGGGGTAGGGATTCATCTCGTTTTAACAGCAGGGAAACCACTTCTTACGGATGTACCGTCGCTTGTAAGTGGAGATTCATTTCATAAACAAAGCGTTGTATGGGAAGGGAAGATAAACCCAGAAGATGTGGAGAGAGAGTGGACTGCTCAAATAGAAAAATTTTTATCCTATGGCTTAACACCGACTCATTTAGACAGTCATCATCATGTACATGGATTGCCGGTCCTACATGATGTTCTTGAGCGATTAGCAAATAAATACAACATTCCAATCCGCCGCTGCGAAGAAGAGCGAGCGGTGCGTCCATTTTCTGATGTGTTTTATAGTGATTTTTACGCTGATGGTGTGACAGAAGATTATTTTGTGAAGCTAAAAGATCGAGTGCAAGATGAGAAAACGGTAGAAATTATGGTGCACCCAGCTTATATTGATCCAGAGCTTGTGAAGCGTTCTTCTTACGTAATGGACCGCGTGAAGGAATTGCGTATTTTAACGGAGAGCGAGTTGCCTGAAGGGATGGAACTTGTGAAGTTTTAATAGAAGAAAAAGACGGTGAAAAAAATAAAACCGTCTTTTTTTATGTGTATAAAATAGAAAGAAAATATCCTCCGCATGCACCAAGTATAACGATAATCCAAGGGGGAGCTTTCCAAAAAGCTAATAAGCAAAATAAGAGAGAAGCAATAACAAAATCGATTGGATTTATAATTGTACTCGTCCAAATTGGATTATAAAAAGCTGCGAGTAAAATCCCGACAACGGCAGCATTAATGCCAAGGAGTGCCCCTTGTATATAAGGTATTCTTCTTACAGAATCCCAAAATGGTAATACACCAACGACGAGTAAGAAAGCAGGAAGAAAGATAGCGATTGTTGCAATTGTTGCACCGGTTGTCCCATTTAGAACGGCTCCTATATAAGAAGCAAATGTAAAGAGTGGACCTGGCACAGCTTGTGTTAATCCGTATCCCGCTAGAAATTGTTCTTTCGTCATCATCCCATTTAATACAAATTCGTTTTCAAGAAGAGGGAGTACAACGTGGCCTCCTCCAAATACGAGGGCACCTGAACGATAGAAACTATCAAACAAAGAAATGAAATGCGAATAAGGTCTTAGCATGGGGAAAAAGAATAACAACAAAAAGAATAAAATGAGACAGGAAATAGCCGTAATCCGTGAAATAGGAACTCGTATTTTATGAGTTGGTGGAATTGTATGGTTACGATACAAACACCAACCGATGAAGCCTGAAAATGCGATAAGGATAACTTGTGTCCAGCTGCTAGGCCATAATAAGACGATTGCTGCAGTTAAAATAGCGATTGTCGCCCGGTTTCGATCTGGCGTTAACTTTTGTGCCATTCCCCATATTGCGTGGGCAACGATAGAGACTGCTACAAGTTTTAACCCATGAATCCAGCCGGTGCTTCCGATCTGGAAGTGATTAAGGAATGAAGCGAAAAGGACTAAGACAAATACAGATGGAAGTGTAAATCCAATCCATGAAATAATTGCACCTAATAACCCACCGCGTAATAAACCAATACCCATTCCAACTTGACTACTAGCAGGTCCAGGGAGAAATTGGCAAAGGGCCACTAAGTCTCCGTAGCTTCGTTCATCCATCCATTTCCGCTTTTGTACATATTCATGATGGAAATAAGCGAGATGGGCTACAGGGCCTCCGAAAGATGTGAGTCCTAGTTGGCATGATACGAGAAAGATTTCTAGTAATGATCGAAAAGAATATTTGTTAGTTTTCAAAAGAACCTCCTAAAGCATTTTTGAATGTATGTGCATTATACAAGAGGAGCGGGAGTAAAAGGAACGATTCCCATGTAAAGTTTTTGTGAATATTTTTGGTGAGAAATAAAAATAAGCGGAGACGAAAGAGGCATAATTGATTATGCCTAAGCCATAAAGTAATAGAAAGAGTGCCAGAAGCAGTGTGAAATTTATATAAGGAGAATGTTGCGTGTATGACAACACATTTCTTTGCTAAGTTGAGTGGGTTGAGAGAAATACCTCCTGTAAATACAAAAGCTTATGGTGTAACAGAGCTTATTTTTAATGAGGATTTAACGAAATTACATTATAGAGTTATATTGAAAAATATTAAGAAAGTTACATCTTGTCAAATTCATTTAGGGAAAAAGGATCAAACTGGGCCAGTCGTTTTGTTTTTATATGGTCCTTTGCAACAGGGGATTAGTGTGAATGAAGGAATCATTACAGGTGTAGCGACTTTTGAAGATTTAGAAGGGCCGATGCAAGGAAGGTCATTTGAGGACTTAATAAAGGAAATACAGCAAGCAAATACGTATGTAAATGTTCATACAAAGCCGTTTAAAAAAGGCGAAATAAGAGGTAGAATACAGATTGTACGAAAGTAAGTAAAAAGCGCCTATGATGATGCACAGGCGCTTTTTATTTACTTTTTAACAGGTTGATTCTTTATGAAGAAGTCCATTACATAAAATACTTCGTCATCTGGAATCTGTATTTCAAACGTATTTTCAATTGGCTGCAATGCTTTTTTGACTTTCATATATATCCAATATTCCTCTTGCCTACGAGCCTCTTTTTCAGGATGAGGAAGAAGGCTTTCCCCCTTTTGAAGACGATCAACCATACAGCTCATGTGTAAAATAACTCCCATTAAACTGTCTGGATTCAGCTGTAAGGAAATAAGTTCTTGAATTGTGTTTAATGAGTAGCGAATCGTTTTGATGAGTAATGCCCCATCATCCCGTTGCATTTGTTGTCCGAGAATGTCAGCCATTTTTGCATATGTTTCTTCATACGTAATTAATTCTTGAATTGGCGGAATCGCTTTATAGTTTATAATATCTTGGAAATGATACGTTAAACACGGTACTTGTACGTTAAAGTTTGTGACAATACAAATCATATTACGTTCTTTCTTTATGTTCTCGATCATTTTTGTTAAATCTTTTTCATGAACGATACTAATTGGAATAATTTCAATTAAGTCTTTATCGAATCGTAAATAATTTTCTAACATTTTTTGAATAGCTAAAGCGCTCCCCTCACCGGTTAAGCAAGCTGTTAAGATGACGGATTTCATCGGAGTAAGCGGCTTTTTCTTTTCTTCTTGTACGTTTAAATAGAACGGTGTTAAGTTCTTTACTGTTTCATATAATGCATCTAATGAGTAGCCAAGCTGAGCTTTACGCGCAGCTTCTAATGCATGCGGTGTACTTGTCATAGATAGGACGCGCACTGGAATTTGGAACTCTGTTTCTAATATATCCCCGATATAAGCGAGTGACCCCATATCAACAAGTAAGAGAAGTCCATTTATATGTTGGAGCGTTCTCATATATACTTTCACTCGTTCTAAGAAATCTTTCGGTGATTCGTGAAGCGGCATATCAATTCCAGTTACTTCATCGATACCGAGTAATTCGTTCGCCACATTCGCCATTTCTGTCGCAATACCATTGCCGTGAGCTAATATTAATACTTTTACTTCCGCTTGTGAGGTTGGGATTGGATCAACGACGAAAAACATCGTTAAAAATCCAGCTTCATCAATTGGCATTGTTATTTGTAATTCATCCTCTAAAAGCTGAATACATTGCATAGCTACAGAAAAAGCTTCTTTATATTTCGTACGAATTTGATTCAGCTGTGGGTGATGAATTTGTTTCCCGCCTTGTAGACGTTGTAAGGTTGTCTGTACATGTAAACTTAAAGCAAGAAATACTTTTTCATCAAAAGTCTTGGATAAATGTTTTTCAGCTAGTGCCGCAATTTTTTCGCATATAGAAAAAATATTACGATCGACAATTTTAAAGACATTTTCATGATTTGTCTTTTTAGACATTTGGTTAAAATATTGGACGAAGAAGCTCTGGAGATCATTTTCTATGAGTAACTCTAATTCTTCTTCTTCAATACCACGTGCTTGTAATTCTTCATATTTATGGTCGATATAATCATAAATAGAAGAGCGGTTTCCTTCTGCTTTATGTTTACTCCAACCTTCATCACCTGTAAATATAAACGTTTCATTCGGTACTTGGTATAAATGGCGACTTTTTCTTTCGATAAATAATCCTTCTTTCATATACCAAGGTAAATCAGTACTTGAAACGCGGACAGAATCTCTTTTCTTTGTTACGAAATCAGAATATGCTTTCGCACAGGCAATTTGTACGTCTGTTTTTAGTTGTCCAATATTATTTGGACAGTTATAAAAGACGAAAGCACGCAAAGCGTTCGGGCTAACATGAATTTCTTTGCGTAGACGAATTGCTTCGTTTGTGAAAAATAGTTGTAAAAGTGCAAAGCGTTCCTGATACGTTCGCTCACGAAGAGGTGGAAGCGTTACAGTCATCGGAATTCGTCTTGTAAATGTTTTTAATAAAAATGAATTTGGTTCTTCTGTTGTTGCAATAATAATTAACACTTGTGCTTTACGCTCATTTTCTGTTTCACCAAGACGTCGGTATACACCGCGATCAATAAATGTGAAGAGCATCTCTTGTCCTTCTGGCGGAAGGCGATGTACTTCATCTAGGAAGAGAATTCCTTCATGAGCCTTTTCAATTAATCCTTTTTGATCACTTGCACCTGTGTAAGCACCCTTCTTTATCCCGAAAAGTTGCCCGAGTAGGAGTTGAGGATTGTTTGCATAATCAGCACAGTTAAAGACGATAAACGGTGCGTTTTTTGGAAGTTGATCTACTTCAATTGCGTATTCATGCATTAAAGAGGCAAACATAGATTTCCCAACACCCGTTTCTCCAAGTAGTAATGTATGCATACCATTTGGAGGATAGAGAACAGCAGCCTTTGCTTTTTCGATTGCAATTTTGAGGCTTGTATTTTCAGCTGCAAATGTATCTAATGCAGTACCATTTTGTGAATGCGTTTCCAATGTGGCATTCGTACCGATATAAAAACGGACAGGGCGTGTACCTGTTTTTAATAAACGACCATCTTTCACAAGTTTATTTAAATCACTACTTACATTTGCTCGGTCTAGCTGTAGAAGTGTAGCGAGTTCTGATGCTGTTACACCTTCTGAGTAATTCCCCTTTTGGATTGCATCAAAAATGACATCCATTCGTTTCATTTTTCTTCACCTCGAAACTTCATCACTATTTAAAATTTTACACAAAAATGGGAAGTGTGGGAAGAGAAAAAAATAAACAGCTCTAGTATTACACTAAAGCTGTTACAATCTGGTGTCTTTCCAGAAGTTTACTTCTAAATGGGAAGAGGGGTTATAAGGGAGAAGTGTGTAACCCTTTGCTTGCAAATAATCAATTACTTTCGGAAGAATTTTCACTGTAACACTAGAATCATGCATTAAAATTACCTCTACTTGCTCATCGCTTTGATTCATTACTCTTTCTAATACAGCAGAAGGATTATCGTAACTTTTCCAATCATATGTATCGATTGTCCAGTCCCACATTTTATACCGAGCAGATACAAGTGCATCGCGGTAATTCTTTTTTAAATAAGGCATACTGCCATATGGAACCCGAACGAGGTGCGTATCTAATTTCGTTACTTGTTGGACGATTGCTTGAGTTTGCTCCATTTCCGAAATTAAAACAGATGGATCACCGGTATACAAACGCTTTACATCATGGGACATGCTATGAAGTCCAATATAATGTCCTTCTTCAGTTAAACGTTTCATCGTTTGGGGATAATGTGATACTTTGCCACCGATGACGAAAAAGGTAGCCTTACCATTTTTTTGTTTTAAAATGTTTAAAATTTGTGATGTGTATTTATTTGGTCCATCATCAAATGTTAAGTACGCAATTTTTTGCGGGAGAGAAGTAGTTTGAGTATTGGGATGATGTTCAGTTGAATCACTAATGGTTGCTTGTGTATAGGACGGTGCGCATGTAGTAATAGCTAAAAATATAAGTATGCATTGAAATATTTGTTTGACCATAACATTCACCCTCAGTTTAACAATCAAAGATGTAAAAAGAATTTTTGATATCTTGCTCATTATTTTCTTTATACGTATATCTTTCTCCAATTAAAGAACTCTCAAACAAACTATATTTTGGAAATGAGAATAAAAAAATAACATCCCTTCAAAAAGAAAGGATGCTATTTGAATATTTCATAATAATAGAGGCTATACTACAATTAGTCTTCACGTTTTTTCACTTTTTTATAGAAGGAAATAATTGGTTTGTAACGTTCGTGTACAAGCCCGATTACTTCGGCAACTATTTCAGTGAAGAATATTAAAGCGAATAGAAGAATAATCGATAACCATAATGTTGCACTAGTAAAGATGATTGCATTTACACTAAAGAAAATACCGAATGCGTAAATGATTAGTACCGTTGCGCGATGAGAGAAGCCCATTGCTAGCAGACGGTGATGTAAATGCGACTTATCTGGTGCAGAAATTGGTTTTTTGTTTACGATACGGCGAATAATCGCAAAGGTCGTATCGAATACAGGTACACCTAAAATGATGATCGGAACAAGGAAGCTGAATAACGTTACGCTTTTGTATAATCCGAGTAACGATAGGACAGAAATACAATATCCTAAAAATAGTGCTCCTGTATCTCCCATGAAAATTTTTGCTGGATGGAAGTTATAGAATAAAAATCCAAGTGTACTTGCAAGAGCAATAAGTGCCAGTGGCAAGATGATAACTGCGCCAGTACCCATAGGACTAGTAAAGGCCATATATGCTAATGTTGCAAGAACGATTGATGAAATTCCAGCCGATAATCCATCTAATCCATCAATTAAGTTGATGGCATTCGTAATACCTACAATCCAAAATACTGTAATTGGATATGCAAGTAGTCCAAGCTCAGTATCACCAAGAATAGGAATATACAATACCTGTACTAACAATCCACTTTTTACAATCAGTATGGCAACTAATAGTTGTCCACCGAATTTTACCTTTGCTGATAATTCATATATATCATCTAAAATACCGATGATAACGATAATAACAGCACCTAAGCTTATTGATAATATTCTTTGTTCGTATAATCCACTAACAATAAAACCTACAGCTACACCGATGAAAATTGCCAGTCCACCTAGACGAGGCATAATTTTTTGGTGTACTTTACGCGCGTTCGGCTTATCTGTTGCTCCTATTTTAAACGCTAATTTAATAACGAAAGGAGTAACGATGAGTACAGTGATGAAAGATGCCAAGATGGCATAAATCACTTGTGAGTCCATTAATACCCCACCTTTTATATTTTAACGTAATTTTTGAAAGAGTTATCTGAAAATTATGATGTTTGTTTACAGGCTCATAACATATGGTATCACAAAAAGATTAGAATTCAATCTTTTTTTCTAAGTAGTATAAATGGAAATAGATAAAATATGTGACAAATTTATATCGAATGTAGTGTTAGAGAAAAAGGTTGCAAAATATTTTTAACACTACATTCTATTAATGATTTATATTAATGTTTCGTATCAATTAACTTTACATCGTAACGATAATAGTTTCGTTACTATAAGTGTTTCACGTTCAAATGCGTACGTTTCACGTTAAAATATGGAAATGTGTATTTGAAGTAAAGTTCATCTTCATTTGTCTTCATTTTGTTTACAAAAACTTAAAAAAAGAATGAAAAAACAATTCATATAATAAAGAAGTATCTTCATTTTGAGATGAAAAAAGATGTCCTATTTGTATTTTTCTATGGAAGGGGGAAGCACAGGTGAATGTGCTGTTCATATGAAAAATCATTCTTGTCTTCTATATAATCCTGTGCGAAAGGTAAAATGAAAATTACGGTGATAGGCACTGGGTATGTCGGGTTAATTACGGGAGTAGGATTAGCGATGCTGGGACATTCGGTTACGTGTTTTGATATTAATAAGGAGAAGATAGAGCAAATACAGGAAGGGATATTACCTATTTATGAACCTGATTTAGATGAATTAGTACGGACTGCCTGTGATGAGGGATATTTAATGTTCACAGCGAATAAAATAGAGGCATTTGCTCATGTAGATTATGTATTTATTGCAGTAGGAACACCGTCTTTAGCAGATGGAACAGCAGATTTAGCGCATATTCGTGATGTGTGTTATGACATTGGCGTATATGCAAAGAATAATATAATTGTCGTTACAAAAAGTACTGTCCCTGTAGGAACGAACGATTTAATGCGAGAATGGATTCAGGAGAGGTTGCAAGGGCGACACGAATTACATATTGTATCGAATCCGGAGTTTTTACGGGAAGGTTCTGGAGTCTATGATTTCTTTCATGGCGATCGTATTGTAATTGGAGCACAATCGAGAGAAATTGCAGAGCAAGTGAAGAACTTATACAGCCAGTTATTTATAAGAACGTACATTACAGATGTTAGAAGTGCGGAAATGATTAAATATGCATCTAATGCTTTTTTAGCAACAAAGATTAGTTTTATAAATGAAATTTCAAATATATGTGAAAGAGTCGGAGCTGACATATTAGAAGTAGCGGCTGGTATGGGATTGGATCGGAGAATCGGTTCAGCTTTTTTACAAGCAGGTGTTGGGTATGGTGGATCTTGCTTTCCGAAAGATACAAATGCGCTTGTACAAATTGCGGGGAATGTTTCCCATGATTTTCGCTTATTAAAAGCGGTAATTGAAGTAAATAATAAGCAGCAGCTGTTACTTGTTGAGAAGGCAAAGAAGGTCTTGGATATGAGCGGGAAACGGGTGGCTGTGCTTGGTGTTGCATTTAAGCCAAATACGGATGATATTAGGGAAGCTCCATCGCTTATTATTATAAATGAGCTAGTAAAGATGGGGGCGAATGTCATTGTATACGATCCAGAGGCTATTCCTCATGTAAAAGATTTATTTGGCGAGAGACTACAATATACCGATCATATAGATGAAGCGATTACGGAAGCTAGTGCAGTGTTTATCGTAACAGAATGGGAATCTATACGTACTTATCCGTTAGAACAGTATGTAAAGCTTATGAGAGAACCTATTCTATTTGATGGGAGAAATTGCTATACTAATGAGGATATTGAGAGCCAGAGATTGGATTATTACTCTGTAGGAAGAAAAAGTATTTGTAATAGTAAGGTTTCTACTATTTATTGAGAATATTTTTAATCCAGATTCGTTCTCATATGTAATAATAGTTATCGTAACTAGTGAAAGAAAAGAGGCAGTGAAATGACTGAACGTTTAAAAGTAATGACGATTTTCGGAACACGTCCAGAGGCAATTAAAATGGCACCTCTTGTATTAGAGTTGCAAAAGTACTCTGAAAAAATCGAATCAATTGTGACTGTAACAGCACAGCACCGTCAAATGTTAGATCAAGTATTAAATATCTTTGGTATTACACCAGATTTCGATTTGAATATTATGAAAGACCGTCAAACATTAATTGATATTACAACACGTGGTTTAGAAGGTTTAGACAAAGTAATGAAAGAAGCAAAACCACATATCGTTCTTGTACATGGAGATACAACAACTACGTTTATTGCGAGTTTGGCTGCTTTCTATAACCAAATTCCAGTAGGGCATGTTGAAGCAGGACTTCGTACATGGGATAAGTATTCTCCATATCCAGAAGAAATGAATCGTCAATTAACAGGTGTAATGGCTGATCTTCATTTCTCACCTACAACAAAATCAGCAACAAACTTGCAGAAAGAAAATAAAGACGAGGCACGTATTTTCGTAACAGGAAATACAGCGATTGATGCGCTGAAAACGACTGTAAAAGAAACGTATAGTCACCCTGTATTAGAGAAACTTGGAGATGACCGTCTTGTTCTTATGACTGCACATCGTCGTGAAAACTTAGGTGAGCCAATGCGCAATATGTTCCGTGCGATTAAGCGTCTTGTTGATAAGCATGAAGATGTACAAGTTGTATATCCTGTTCATATGAATCCTGTTGTTCGTGAAACAGCGAATGATATTTTAGGTGATCATAGCCGCATTCATTTAATTGAACCGTTAGATGTAATTGATTTCCATAATGTTGCAGCTCGTTCATACTTAATGTTAACAGATTCTGGCGGTGTACAAGAGGAAGCTCCATCTCTTGGTGTACCAGTTCTTGTGCTTCGTGATACAACAGAACGTCCAGAAGGTATTGAAGCAGGCACATTGAAATTAGCAGGTACAGATGAAGAAACAATCTTTACGCTTGCTGATGAATTATTATCCGATAAAGAAGCACATGACAAAATGGCGCAAGCATCTAACCCTTACGGTGATGGCCGTGCATCAGAGCGTATTGTAGAAGCGATCTTACAACACTTTCAAAAATAAGTGAAAAAGAGCCAAATCCTATAAGGATTTGGCTCTTTTATTGACTATTGCTGATTTCTCATAATCCATTCTGCGTGAGCATTCGTGGAAGGCGGTGGTTGAGGTGGATTTTTGTTCTCAGCCGGTTGTTTCTTTGAATTCGCACTTGGGTCTGAATTTGAGTTTTCATGGTTATTGTTACTGACATTAGAGTCTGTTTTGGAAGCTGCATTTGGATTCGACTGTACGCTGTCTTTTCCTATTTCTTTCAGAATAGCATTATGAGCAGTCTCTACACTTGTTGGATCTGGGAGGAAGTAATATATACCACCTATTTTTTTATCTTCTCCTTCAAGTTGTAACGTTTGTATGTTTGAAGGATCGAACCCAGATAATTTAGTATAAAGAGCGAGTCCGTCCGAAATAGGGATATCGGTTTTTATATACTTTCCGACAACTTTTGTTAAATCTTTAATTTTAAAGACAGTAGAAGCAGAGTTTAATTTGTGTGCAACTGCAGCGAGTACTTGTCGCTGTCTTGCAGCTCGGCCATAATCTCCATTAGGGTCCTGTTTTCGCATACGAACATAGGCTAGTGCTTCTTCACCATTCAAATCTTGTTTACCTTGTTTAAATTGAATCAATTTATAATAATCTATATCAGAGCGCTCCTCGAAATCAAAAGGAACATCAACTGTAATGCCACCAACAGCATCAACAATTCCCTTAAACCCTTTGAAATCAATTTTAACATAGTGATCCACAGGAACATTTAAAAATTTTTCCACTGTATCTACTGCCATTTTTTCTCCGCCATAAGCATGAGCAGCATTAATTTTGTCTTGTTTATTTTTTCCTACAATATCGACCCGAGAGTCGCGTGGAATACTCATAATTGAAACCTTTTGAGATATCGGATTAACTGTTGCGAACATAAGCGAATCTGTTCGACCGTTTTGTCCATCTGTTGCATAATCTTCAATACCCATAATAAGGATTGTAAAAGGTTCTTTTGCAATTTGAACTTCTTCTGTACGTAATTTGGACTTATCACGTGTAAAGCCACTATACATCTCCATGAGAGAAGAATATGAATTCAACATGTAAAGTCCTACACTACCAAATAAGAATGCGAAAATAAGAAAGATGAAAAGTTTACGTCTTCGTTTCTTTTTAATTCTTCTTTTTTGGAGATGATAATAACGTTCTTCCATGTATAATCTCCTTTTAGCCTGTAGCCTGTTACTTTACCACCTTAAGCTTTTAAAGGTTAAGGTGAATAACCATTTGTCTAAATGAGAAGTGTAGTTTATTGTATTACGTCGTGTTCTAAATACAACATATCGCCTTCTTCAATTGTACATTTCCCATTTGTTAATTCAATCATCCAATTTATGAAAAGCTGTTTTTTGTCTTCTTCTACATAAGTATCAAATGTTACATTTTCGAGGTAATGTATATCTTTTATGGCATATTCTGAGTTGCGTAATTCATTTTCGACTTTGCCGAGCAAAGTATAATCAATCTCTGTTTGCATAACGCGCATTAGTTTTCGTTCAACAACACCTACGTGATTAACCCCCTCGCTTGTACATTTTCCGTATGCACGAATTAATCCGCCGGCACCAAGTTTAATACCACCGAAATAACGCGTGACAACAACGACAGTATCTTTTAGCCCGCGTTTTTTTAATACTTCTAACATTGGTACACCAGCTGTACCACTCGGCTCACCATCATCATTTGCTTTTTGAATTTGATCTTGTTCACCAATTAAATATGCAGAGCAGTTATGTGTTGCATTCCAGTGCTGCTTTTTAATTTTTTGTATAAATTCTTGTGCCTCTTCTTCCGTTGTCGCTCGGCTAATATAGCAAATAAATTTTGATTTTTGAATGACAATTTCGTTCTCACCGCAGCTCTTTATTGTTAAATATTGTAATAGCAATGGTATACGCCCCTATCTTTCAAACTGACTAGTACTTTACATTGTAAAATGGGGCGTTTTTAGATTCAAACATTTTTTACAAATATGTTAAATTTTTTGAGGAGTATTTTATGTTTTTGTTGAAATCTGTCGAGATAATGGTTATAGTTTTAAACTGGCATTTTCATGTATTGATGCACCTTTTCTAGTTTTCGTGTAAAATTAGGAAATAAAAACTTTTTTATAAGGTAGGTACGAAAATGAAAACAGCTATTGTTACTGATAGTACAGCATATATACCGAAGCATATTCGTGATGAACTAAATATATATATGATTCCATTAAACGTAGTTTTTGGAACGGAATCTTATCAAGAAGAAGCTGAAATTACAGCGGATGATTTTTATGTGAAAGTGCGTGAACAAGAAGAGCTTCCTAAAACTTCTCAGCCAGCGATCGGAAAATTTGTAGAGTTATTTGAAGAATTAGGGAAAGAATATGATGCCGTTATTAGTATTCACCTTTCAAGTGGGATAAGCGGTACATACCAAACAGCTACAACAGCTGGACAGATGGCAGACGGAATTGAAGTGTATACGTATGATTCTGAAATTAGTTGTGAAGTGCAAGGTTTTTTTGTACGTGAGGGCGCAAAATTAGCAAGTGAAGGAAAGTCACCGGAAGAAATTTTGGCACGATTTGATGAAATGAAACAAACCATGGATGCCTATTTCGTTGTGGATGATTTACATCACCTGCAACGTGGTGGACGCCTAAACAGCGCACAGGCTTTTATCGGTAGTTTATTACAAGTGAAGCCGGTTTTATATTTTAGAGACAAAATAATTATTCCGTTTGAAAAAATTCGTACACGTAAAAAAGCAATTAAGCGCATCGTTGAAATTTTTGATGAACAGGCAAGTAAGGGTGTACCAATGGAGGCTGTCATTATTCATGCAAACCGTGAAGAGGAAGCGAAAGAATGGCAGCAAGAACTAGAGGAGGAATACCCTCATGTTACAATCCGTATTAGTTATTTCGGAGCTGTAATTGGTACGCATTTAGGTGAAGGTTCACTTGGTCTAGGTTGGTATACAAAATAATAAAGATGTAAAGGCTCTCTTTTTGAAGAGGGTTTTTTTACGGATTGCTATATCGATTTGACAAGTTAATATTTGGAAATGGTAAAATGTACGTAATCTTTAATGATGAGGAAAGTTTTATTACTTACTTTTTACAAGAAACTATTTTATAATATAGGAGAGGTGAAACATATGGAGCATAATTCTTGTTTATGTCCAAAGTTTGAATCGGCTTTCACACTACTTAGTAAGAAGTGGACAGGTTTAATTATTAAATCTCTGTTAGAAGAGCCGAAACGTTTTAGAGAAATCGCAGATATTATTCCTAATATGAGCGATCGTATGTTGTCGGAACGCCTAAAAGAATTAGAGGGCGAAGGTATTGTTGTACGCGATGTTTACCCTGAAGTCCCTGTTAGAATCGAGTATGGACTAACGGATAAAGGGAAAGCTTTGGAAAGTGTTATGAACGAAGTCCAAAATTGGGCTGAGAAATGGGTAAACTAAACCTAGTTTTTAAATCGGATTGTATGCTGTGAATATTTAAAAACGCAAGGGGAATTTCCTTGCGTTTTTTTATGTAACAAGCAGATGACATTTGTATGAAAAAATAGTGTGTTGCTCTTAAGATTCTACAAATACATACAAAATTAGAACGTTTTCTTCATAAATCACAAATAAAATATTACATTTATTTTACAAAAGCGTAACATTGGAAAAAAATCCCCCGAATTATGGTATAAATTTTAATAGATTATATACGGAAAAAGAAAAAAGAAAGCGGTGTAAAAATAAAATGAAAAAGCTAAAAATGGCATCTTGCGCATTAGTTGCGGGATTGATGTTTTCAGGACTAACACCAAGTGCATTTGCAGAAGATAAAATTACTGATGTAAAATCACAAATTAACGCACAAAACGACACTTTACATAAACAACAACAAGAACGTGATGAACTTCAAAAACAAATGAACGAATTAAATAAAACTGTTCAAGGTTTAGATAAGTCTGTTCAGGAAAATGCTGCAAAACTTGATGAAACAATGAAAAAAGTTGCAGAGACAGAGCAATTAATTGAGACGAAAAACAAAAGTATTGCAGATTTACAAACGAAAATCGCAAAGCGTGAAGAATTACTAAGAAAGCGTTTAGTTGCACTTCAAGAACAACCAAATACGAACGTTGTAACAGAAGTTCTTGTAAATTCTAAAAACATTGCTGACCTAGTAGATCGTTTAACGTCTATGTCTAAAATTCTTGAATCTGATGAAGATATCATGAAAACACAACAAGAAGATCAAGCGACTGTGAAAAAAGATGTTGAAACGGTAAAAGCGAAACAAAAAGAATTAAAAGAAGCCCAAACTAAGATCGAAACTGCAAAGCAAGAGCTTGATACTGAAAAAGTGAAAAAACAAGCAGCAGTAAACGATTTAAGCGGCAAAATGGATACAGTTGTAAGTACAATGACAAGTACGGAAGGTCAATTGAAAGAGCTTGAGCAACAAGCGTTATACTTACAACAATTATCTGAAAAAGAAGCGCAAGAAAAAGCTGCACAAGAAGCTGCTGCTCAAAAGCAAGCAGAACAAGCTCAGCAACAAGTACAAACGGCACCAGCTCAACCAGCCGCTTCAGCAAACAACGGTGGACAAGTTAAAAAAGAAGAAGTTAAAAAAGAAGAGCCTAAAAAAGAAGAGCCTAAAAAAGAAGAGCCTAAAAAGACAACACCAACTGTTGAAATTGACGGAAATATGGGTGTAGTTGAAAAAGCTAGAAGTTTACTTGGTATGAAGTATGTATGGGGTAGTTCTTCACCATCAAATGGTGGTTTTGACTGTAGTGGATTAGTTTCTTATGTTTATGGTTTAGGACATCAAACAACATCTTCTTTATGGGGATCTGTTCAAAAAATCAGTGCATCTGAAGCAAAACCAGGAGATCTTATCTTCTTACAAGGTACTTACAGAGCAGGCGTATCTCACGTTGGAATTTACATCGGTGGCGGTCAAATGATTCACGCCTCTGATGAAAGAACGGGTGTTACTACTGGTAGTGTAAATAGTCCTTACAATCAACAACATTTCTTAGGTTACGGTAGATTATAAGATTTGTAATTAAATAAAACATGTGTATAAAGTCGATAGCTTACTATTTTATAAGTAGGTTATCGGCTTTTTTGATTTTTTACGAGAGAAAGAGAAGAGGATATAGTAGGGGTGGAGGTGCCATATGATGCTGGCAGGAAGGCAAATGCTATTCGAAGAACTTACGCTATTAAAGAGGGAATTAGATGATTTAGAGAGGAAGGGAGAGGTGGTTTGCGTAAAAGGTGTTGCGAAAAAATCTTCAAAATATATATGTCAGCGTTGCGGGAATATAGAGCAGCGGTTATTCGCGTCATTTTTATGCAAAAGATGTAATGAGGTATGTGCTTACTGCCGGAAGTGTATAACGATGGGAAGGGTTAGTGAATGTACCATACTTGTTCGTGGTCTTTCCGAAATAAAAGGAGAATGTACTTCTAATCCATTGAACTGGAAAGGGGAATTATCACCAGGTCAAAATATAGCCGCATGTGGCGTAGTGGAAGCTATAAAGAAGAAAGAATCCTTTTTTATTTGGGCTGTGTGCGGTGCTGGGAAGACAGAGATGCTTTTTTATGGAATTGAAGAAGCACTTAGAAAAGGGGAGCGAGTTTGTATCGCAACGCCTAGGACTGATGTTGTACTTGAATTAGCTCCGCGGCTGCAAAGTGTTTTTCCGAATATATTAGTTGCAGCCTTATATGGTGGGAGTTTGAATCGTGAAAAGGAGGCAAGCTTGATCATATCAACAACGCATCAGTTGCTTCGTTATTATAGGGCGTTTGATGTCATGATTTTGGACGAAATCGACGCTTTTCCATATGCCGCAGATAAAATGCTGCATTATGCAGTAGAGCAAGCAACGAAGAAAAAAGCAGCTCGTATTTACTTAACTGCAACCCCAGAAGAGAAATGGAAACGGAATTTACAAAGTGGCAAGCAAAAAGGTGTCATTATTTCAGGTCGTTATCATAGGCACCCTTTACCGGTTCCAACTTTTCGCTGGTGTGGAAATTGGAAGAAACTCCTGATGCGTAAAAGAATTCCTCGTATTTTACTACAATGGTTAAAGAGGTTTTTAAATAAACAATATCCTATCTTTCTATTTGTCCCCCACATACGATATGTAGATGAAATAAGCTCGTTATTAAAACAATTGGATAATCGAATTGAAGGTGTCCATGCGGAAGATTCGCAGAGAAAAGAAAAAGTAGCTGCTTTTCGAAAAGGAGAGATTCCTTTATTAGTTACAACAACTATTTTGGAGCGTGGTGTAACGGTGAAGAATTTACAAGTGGCTGTGTTAGGGGCAGAAGAAGCTATATTTTCTGAGAGTGCTCTCGTTCAAATTGCGGGCCGGGTTGGTCGAAGTTTTGAAAATCCAGATGGGGATATTCTCTATTTCCATTATGGAAAAACAGAAGCGATGATTCGGGCAAAAAAGCATATTCAAAGTATGAATAAAAAGGCAAAGCGACAAGGATTAATAGATTAATGTATTGTCTTCTTTGTGATGATTATATTTCATGTGCTGTTACTTGGTGTTCTTTTTTTCTTCATTCTCAAACAAAGTGTATATGCGAGAGGTGTGAACGGAAACTTTCCTATATTATAGGAGAAACTTGCAATGAATGTGGCCGACCTTTGGCTTTGCTTACTGCTGAATATAGAATAGGGAGTATTTGTAGGGATTGTGTGAGATGGGAAGAAGATGGAGTGTTTCAGACTGTTAGAAATCGATCTTTGTATGTGTACAATGATGGAATGAAGGAAATATTAGCACAGTTCAAATTTCGTGGGGATGCGGAGCTTGTACGTATTTTTCGTATGCCATTTATGGCTTCTTTTCAAAAACATTTTTCAAATTATGAAGTGGTTATTCCTATTCCACTTAGTAAAGAGCGTGAATACGAACGGGGATTCAATCAAGCGGAGTTATTGGCATCTTGTTTGTCAGTTCTGATGCCCTGTACATCGTTAAGTAGAAAAGAAACGGAAAAACAAAGTAAGAAAAAGCGTAAAGAACGGATTTCAGGAATAAATCCTTTTTACTTTCAAGGGGAAGAGATGTTCACTGGGCAACACATTTTACTCGTTGATGATGTGTATACGACAGGGATTACGGTTAGGCAAGTTGGAAAACTTCTATATGACAGAGGAGCTCAAACAGTCTCAAGTTTAACGCTTTGTCGAGGGTAATATATGTATGTCGAAAGGTATAATAAAAAGACGACAACTCTTCTTTGACTTGATATGTTGTCATTCGTTATAGTCAAAATATAGGGCGAATATCCTGATTTTTAGAGTGAAGGGAATGGAACGAACATGCAAGGAAGAGTAAAATGGTTTAATGCAGAAAAAGGTTTTGGGTTTATTGAGCGTGAGGATGGTGACGATGTTTTTGTCCATTTTTCTGCAATTCAGCAAGATGGGTATAAGTCGTTAGAAGAGGGTCAACAAGTAGAGTTTGACATTGTCGATGGAGCACGTGGACCACAAGCAGCGAATGTTGTGAAGTTGTAACGTAAAGGTTTTACGAGAAACATAGAGCTGCACTTGTGGCGAGCGTTATATATATGTATATCATTTCAGGCCCTTGTTATGTAACAAGGGTTTTTTATTATGGGTAGAGTTGTCAAAAAGTTGTTTCTTTTCTGTAACGAATTGTCCACAGTTATGTTCGTTATTCACAATGTAAATAGGATAAAATAAAAGTAGAAACGATGCATCTTTTCTTTTCAACAAAAAACGATAAAAAAATTGTAATTTCACTAACTTTTTTAAAAAAGTTAGAAGGAGTTTTTAAGCCGATGTCGAAATTGTATACATAGGCTTGAAAGGAGGAATTCATCTATGAAATTCAACATTCGTGGTGAAAATATTGAAGTAACTCCAGCATTAAAGGAATATGTAGAGAAGAAGCTAAGTAAATTAGAGCGTTATTTTGATACATTCCCAGAGATTAAAGTTAATTTAAAAGTATACTCTGACAAGCAACGTGTCGAGGTAACAATCCCGTTTACAGATTTATTACTTCGTGCAGAAGAAACTCATAGCGATATGTACGCTGCAATTGATTTAGTGGTTGATAAAATTGAGCGACAAATTCGTAAACATAAAACAAAAGTAAATCGTAAATTACGTGAAAAAGGTTCTGTTAAAAATACATTTATCATCCCTGAGGCAGTAGCTGTTCAGGAAGAAGTGCAAGAGGATGAATTAGAACTTGTGCGTACAAAACGATTTGATTTAAAACCGATGGACGTTGAAGAAGCTATCTTACAAATGGATATGCTTGGACATAACTTCTTCGTATTCACAAATGCGGATACAAATGAAACTAATGTTGTATATGGCCGCAAAGATGGTAAGTATGGATTAATCGAAACAAAATAAATCTCCGAAAGCGCAGCTGTCAAAGGCTGCGCTTTTTTTATTGGCCAGATTCGTTTCTTTAGAGTTAATTTCATATAAAAAATAACGAGTTAAAAAATTTTTCCTAAATCTAGGGCTGGACATTTGGACGATTGTTGTCATAGTTATAAGACAAGTGTTACAATTATCATTAGGTTTATACATTTGAGTTTTTTAATTAGGAGAAAAATTGGCAGCAAATCAATTTGCTTTTTATAACGACTGATTGTGAATAGAAAAAGAAAATACAATCAGGAATTTTAATTTCATAAAAAGAGGAGCGTATTTCCTATGATCGGTATTTTGAAAAAGGTGTTTGATGTAAACCAACGTCAAATTAAACGTATGCAGAAGATGGTGGAGAACATTGATTCATTAGAATCATCTATTAAGCCGCTAACTGATGAACAATTAAAAGGAAAAACAGTTGAATTTAAAGAACGTCTAACAAAAGGTGAGACAGTAGATGATCTACTTCCTGAAGCTTTTGCAGTTGTTCGTGAAGCCGCAACTCGTGTTCTTGGAATGCGTCCATATGGTGTACAGCTAATGGGTGGTATTGCCTTGCATGAAGGGAATATCTCTGAGATGAAAACAGGTGAAGGTAAAACATTAACGTCTACTTTACCTGTATATTTAAATGCTTTAACAGGAAAAGGTGTTCACGTTGTTACAGTCAATGAATACTTAGCACAACGTGATGCGAGTGAAATGGGACAACTTCATGAGTTCCTTGGCTTAACAGTAGGAATTAACTTAAATAGTATGTCACGTGAAGAGAAACAAGCTGCTTATGCTGCTGATATTACGTATAGCACAAATAATGAGCTTGGATTCGATTACTTACGTGACAACATGGTTTTATATAAAGAGCAGTGTGTTCAGCGTCCACTTCATTTTGCAATTATCGATGAGGTCGATTCCATCTTAGTCGATGAAGCACGTACGCCACTTATTATTTCAGGACAAGCACAAAAATCAACAGAATTATATATGTTTGCAAATGCGTTCGTTCGTACGTTAGAGAATGAAAAAGATTATTCATTTGATGTGAAAACGAAAAATGTAATGTTAACAGAAGATGGTATTACGAAAGCAGAGAAAGCTTTCCATATTGAAAACTTATTTGATTTAAAACATGTAGCACTTCTTCACCATATTAATCAGGGGCTTCGTGCACACGTTGTTATGCACCGTGATACAGATTATGTTGTGCAAGAAGGAGAAATCGTAATTGTAGACCAATTCACTGGTCGTCTTATGAAAGGCCGTCGTTATAGCGAAGGTTTACACCAAGCGATTGAAGCAAAAGAAGGCGTAGAAATTCAAAATGAAAGTATGACGCTTGCAACAATTACATTCCAAAACTACTTCCGTATGTACGAAAAGTTATCAGGTATGACTGGTACAGCGAAAACGGAAGAAGAGGAATTCCGTAATATTTACAATATGAATGTTATCGTAATTCCAACGAATAAAGATATTATTCGTGATGACCGTGCAGATTTAATCTTTAAATCAATGGAAGGTAAGTTCAATGCGGTTGTTGAGGATATTGTAAATCGTCATAAACAAGGGCAACCTGTACTTGTTGGTACAGTTGCAATTGAAACGTCAGAACTTATTTCAAAAATGTTAACACGTAAAGGTGTGCGTCATAACATCTTAAACGCGAAAAACCATGCGCGTGAAGCAGATATTATTGCAGAAGCTGGTATGAAAGGCGCTGTAACAATTGCGACAAACATGGCTGGTCGTGGTACGGACATTAAGCTAGGGGACGATATAAAAACAGTTGGTTTAGCAGTTATCGGTACAGAGCGTCACGAAAGCCGTCGTATTGATAATCAGTTACGTGGTCGTGCTGGTCGTCAAGGAGACCCTGGTGTAACGCAATTCTACCTGTCTATGGAAGATGAGTTAATGCGCCGCTTCGGTTCAGACAATATGAAAGCAATGATGGATCGCCTTGGTATGGATGATTCACAGCCAATCGAAAGTAAAATGGTTTCTCGTGCTGTAGAATCTGCACAAAAACGTGTAGAAGGAAATAACTATGATGCACGTAAACAGCTGTTACAATACGACGATGTACTTCGTCAACAACGTGAGGTAATTTACAAGCAGCGTCAAGAAGTAATGGATTCAGAGAACTTACGTAGCATTATTGAAGGTATGATGAAATCTACGGTAGAACGTGCTGTTGCACTTCATACGCAAGAAGAAATCGAGGAAGATTGGAACATTAAAGGTCTTGTCGATTACTTAAATACAAACCTTCTTGAAGAAGGAGATGTAAAAGAAGAAGAGTTACGTCGCCTTGCTCCAGAAGAAATGAGCGAATTAATCATCGCGAAATTATTAAAGCGTTATAACGAAAGAGAAAAACTTCTACCTGAAGAGCAGACGCGTGAATTCGAAAAGGTTGTTGTATTCCGTGTTGTAGATACGAAATGGACAGATCATATCGATGCGATGGATCACCTTCGTGAAGGTATTCATTTACGTGCTTACGGACAAATCGATCCACTTCGTGAATACCAAATGGAAGGGTTCGCAATGTTTGAATCGATGATTGCTTCTATTGAAGAGGAAATTTCTCGCTACATCATGAAGGCTGAAATTGAACAAAATCTAGAGCGCCAAGAAGTTGTTCAAGGTGAAGCTATTCATCCATCAACCGATGGCGAAGAGGCGAAGAAAAAACCGGTTGTAAAAGGTGATCAAGTCGGCCGTAATGATGAATGTAAGTGCGGTAGTGGTAAGAAATATAAAAACTGCTGCGGTATCGGCAAGTAAAGAGAAGTCTCGCTTACGCGGCTAGATTTTTTAAAGTTTTGTTCCTGAAATGGAAAAAAACTTTAAATCTCCATATAATAAAAAGGATTGAACTCTCTCTGTAACAAGCGGGGAGAGTTTCCCTCGTTTTCATACGAAAGTAACAGTAATTACATAGAGGTGAAGGAAATGGAATTAGTAGAAATTAGACAAGAATTAGAGAAATTGGCTAAGAGATTAGCGGCTTTTAGGGGGTCTCTTTGACCTCCCTACAAAAGAGAGTCGTATCGCAGAATTAGAAGAAACAATGATGCAAGCAGGTTTTTGGGATGACCAACAAGGTGCGCAAACTGTAATTAACGAAGCGAATGCGTTAAAGGATATGGTTGGAAAGTTCCGTAAGATAGACGAAACATTTGAAAATTTAGAAGTGACACATGAACTTTTAAAAGAAGAATATGATGAAGATTTACATGAAGAGTTAGAAGCTGAAGTGAAATCTTTATCTCAAGAGATGAATGAATACGAGCTTCAGTTATTGTTAAGCGATCCTTACGATAAAAATAACGCTATTTTAGAACTGCATCCAGGTGCAGGTGGAACAGAGTCACAGGACTGGGGTTCTATGCTATTACGTATGTACACGCGATGGGCTGAGAAACGTGGATTTAAAGTAGAAACAGTTGATTATTTACCAGGTGATGAAGCAGGAATCAAGAGTGTTACGCTATTAATTAAAGGGCATAATGCTTACGGTTACTTGAAGGCAGAGAAAGGTGTACATCGTCTTGTACGTATTTCACCATTTGATTCTTCAGGCCGTCGTCATACATCGTTCGTATCTTGTGAAGTTGTACCTGAATTCAACGATGAAGTTGAAATTGAAATACGTACAGAAGATTTAAAAATAGATACGTATCGTGCAAGTGGTGCGGGTGGACAGCACATTAATACGACAGATTCAGCAGTTCGTATCACGCATACACCAACAAATACGGTTGTAACATGTCAGTCAGAGCGTTCTCAAATTAAAAACCGTGAACATGCAATGAAAATGTTAAAAGCGAAATTATACCAAAAGAAATTAGAAGAGCAACAAGCGGAATTAGATGAGATCCGCGGGGAGCAAAAAGAAATTGGATGGGGTAGTCAAATCCGTTCTTACGTATTCCACCCGTATTCTCTTGTGAAAGACCATCGTACGAATACAGAGGTTGGTAACGTACAAGCAGTTATGGATGGAGAAATTGATCCATTTATTGATGCGTATTTACGCTCTCGTATTTCCTAAGAAAAAAGCCAACAAAATTGTTGGCTTTTGCTGAGGGAAAAGAGGATGTAAGGGGCTTATCTTGTCTATATTGATAAGAGAAAGAGGAGAGAAGTTGGAAGTGACAACTTCTCTTTTTGATGGGTTTAGTTGCAGAATACAAGGTCGTATATTGTTTGTAAAATGTAAAAAATATAAAAATAATGTGGTATTTGAAAAGAAACATATATAGGATTTTTCTTATCTGTTCTTTCGAAAAAGTTTCTTTATAGAATTTTTAAGGTTGTTCACAGAATTGAAACAATTTATAAAAGCTTTATTTCATTAGGGTTTTCACTACATTTGTAAAAAAAGGAAATTCAGGTTAGTTTTTCTGTAAAAGGATAATGATTATAATGACAAGTGAGCGCGCTATGAAAATATAGCTTATTCATAATAAGAAGAATATCAACAATGGGGAGCGATAGAAGTGAAAAAAAAATTGTTGGCTATTGCATTAGGAACATCAGTAGTTCTTGCTTTAGGAGCATGCGGAAACAAAGAAGAGAGCAAACCATCGAAACAATCTGCAAGTACAGATAGTGCAGAACAAATTTTCCAAAGAAGTTGCGCTGGTTGTCATGCTAAGGATTTATCAGGAGCAACTGGACCTGATTTACGAAAAGTAGGAGAGAAATACGACGCAGCAGATATTGAAAAGATTATTGAAAAAGGTCGCGGTTCTATGTCACCAGGACTTATTCAAGGTGAGGATGCGAAAAAAGTGGCTGAATGGTTAGCTGGGCATAAATAAGTAAGTGTACGAAAATGAATAGTAGAAAAATGAGCTGATTGTAGACTCTTATCTAAAAGTTTATAGAGCCGAGAGATGAGTCAGCTCGTTTACCTGTTTGGATGTAACATAACTGTAACAAAAATGTATCCGAATTGGAAACCGTTTGATGTTACAATGAGGTTTGTAGAATTTTGCTGAAATATATTACATAAAGCAGTGTCGCTAATAGATTACTGTTATTTAAAGTGACCTGTCTTCAACAAGAATTGTAAATGAGAATAAAAGTTTTTCTTTTATTTTCAAATGAACAGAAAAGTATTTCGAAAAAAATCATTAAGCATTGGGTGATAAATAATGATAAAAATGACGAATGTTTATAAGGAGTACCCAAATGGTATGAAAGCCATTTCTGGGCTCACAGTTAACATTAAACAAGGTGAATTCGTATACGTAGTTGGACCGAGTGGAGCCGGGAAATCTACATTTATTAAAATGATGTATCGTGAAGAAAAGCCATCTACAGGATCTATTAACGTAAATGGACTTACAATTGAAACATTGGCAGAAAGAGATGTTCCGTATTTTCGTCGTCAATTAGGCGTGATTTTCCAGGACTTTAAATTGCTACCTAAATTAACGGTATATGAGAATGTTGCGTTTGCCTTAGAAGTAATTGAAGAAGAAACAGAGGCAATCCGTGAGCGTGTTACAGAAGTGTTAGGACTTGTAGGTCTTGAAGATCGTGCAGATGCACTTCCAAGTGAGCTTTCAGGTGGAGAACAGCAACGTGTGGCGATTGCAAGAGCGATCGTAAATAAACCGAAAGTTGTAATTGCCGATGAGCCAACTGGTAACTTAGATATTGAGACAGCTCTTGATATTATGAAAATCTTCACGCGTATTAATGAGCGTGGTACAACAATCGTTATGGCAACACATAACGCGGATATCGTAAATACAATTCGTCATCGCGTAATTGCGATTGAAGGCGGAAAAATTGTTCGAGATGAGATTGAGGGAGGATACGGATATGAAGGCTAACACCCTTAGTCGACATTTACGAGAAGGTGTAAAAAATCTATCCCGTAACGGATGGATGACGTTTGCTTCTGTAAGTGCGGTAACAGTTACATTATTACTTGTAGGTGTCTTTTTAACAGCGATTATGAATATGAACCATTTTGCGACGAAAGTAGAGCAAGATGTAGAAATTCGTGTACACATTGATCCAGCAGCAAAAGAGGCTAATCAAAAGAAATTAGAAGAAGATATGGGTAAGATTGCGAAAGTAGATTCTATTAAATATTCTTCTAAAGAAGAAGAATTAAAACGTTTAATTAAAAGTTTAGGCGATAGCGGAAAAACGTTCGAGTTATTTGAGCAAGATAACCCATTGAAAAACGTATTTATTGTAAAAGCGAAAGAGCCAACAGATACAGCAGCAATTGCGAAAAAAGTTGAGAAAATGCAGTTTGTAAGTAACGTTCAATACGGTAAAGGTCAAGTTGAAAGATTATTTGATACTGTAAAAACAGGCCGTAACATCGGGATTATACTCATTGCTGGTCTTTTATTTACTGCAATGTTCTTAATCTCTAATACAATTAAAATTACAATTTATGCGCGAAGCACAGAGATTGAAATTATGAAACTTGTAGGTGCAACAAACTGGTTTATTCGTTGGCCGTTCTTATTAGAAGGTTTATTCTTAGGTGTGTTAGGATCTATCATTCCAATTGTCCTAATTCTATCTGTTTATAATTCACTACAAGGCGTGTTTAATGAAAAACTTGGCGGAACAATTTTCGAGCTTCTACCATACAGCCCGTTCGTATTCCAATTAGCTGGTTTATTAGTATTAATTGGTGCATTAATCGGTATGTGGGGAAGTGTAATGTCAATTCGTCGCTTCTTAAAAGTATAAAAAGTTGCAAACATAATTCGTACAAGCTTATCATATAGTAGAAATAGGTAAAGGCATCACACAATGTGTGATGCCTTTTGCTACACTACCTGTGTGCTTTAGAAAGGGGAATTCCGCATTGAAACGTAGAGTTGCAATTATTGGAATGGTTGTTGCATTTTTAATTGGTGCTGGCGGGATGTTTGCAGGTATGTATATGTTTGGAATCAATCCATCATATGTAGCGCAAACAATATCAAGCGATAATGCTAGCACAACGCAAGGAAATTTGGCAAAAATTAATGAGGCGTATGCACTAATTGATTCACGTTATGTGGAAGACGTGAAAGATGACAAGTTAGTCGAAGGTGCGATACAAGGAATGTTGTCTACGCTGAAGGACCCTTACTCCACGTATATGGATAAAGAAACGGCAAAGCAGTTTAGCGAGTCGCTTGATCCAGAACTTGAAGGGATCGGAGCTGAGGTGAACAAAACGGATGGTAAGCTTATTATCGTATCGCCAATTAAAGGCTCACCAGCAGAAAAAGCGGGTATTAAACCGAATGACCAAATTTTATCTGTAGATGGAAATAGTGTCAAAGATTTATCACGTGAAGAAGCAGTATTAAAAATTCGTGGTAAAAAAGGAACGACTGTCGCAATTGAAATTAAGCGTGCAGGAGTAACGGATCCGATAGAATTTAAAATTAAGCGTGAAAAAATTCCGATTTTCACTGTATTTAGTTCTGTGAAGAAAGAGAATGGAAAAGACATTGGTTACATTCAAATTACATCGTTCTCTGAAAATACGGCGAAAGAATTTAAGGATCAGCTAAAAGAGTTAGAGAAGAAAGACATCAAAGGCTTAATCATCGATGTACGTGGTAATCCTGGTGGCTATTTAAATAGTGTAGAAGATATACTAGGAGAAATTATGACGAATAAAAAGCCGATGCTGCAAGTTGAACAGCGAAATGGTGAGAAGAAGAAATTCTCTACGGAGCTAAAAGAGAGAAAGTCATATCCGATCTCAGTATTGATTGATAACGGAAGTGCTTCTGCTTCAGAAATTTTAGCGGGTGCGCTAAAAGAGGGAGAAGGCTATGATTTAATTGGTGAGAAAACGTTTGGTAAAGGTACTGTACAGCAAGCCGTTCCATTTAAAGATGGTAGCAACATTAAATTAACGATGTTTAAATGGTTAACACCGGATGGTAATTGGATTCATAAAAAAGGAATTGCGCCAACGGTAGAAGTGAAGCAACCAGACTACTATCATGCGACGCCAATTCAAATTGAAAAAACACTTTCATACAATTCAAATGATGTACAAGTAAAACATGCACAAGAAATGTTAAAAAGCTTAGGGTATGTAACAGGTCGTGAGGATGGATACTTCAGTAAAGAGACAGAATCAGCGGTAAAAGCGTTCCAAAATGCAAATGAGATGGAAGCGACAGGACAGCTTGACAAGAAGACAGCTGAAGCGATTCAAAATAAAATCATTGAAAAAATCCGTTCTGGAGAAAATGATTTACAATTACAAGCGGCATTAAAATTAATGGCGAAATAAGAAAAAATACAGGCATTTTGTTGCCTGTATTTTTTTGTATGTGTTAAACAAACGTTTGTTTAGTTGTGATAAGATAAAAAGAAAGAATGATATAAATGGTGGTGAGTGAGTTCGTGGAGGCATGGCTTTTTGAAATAATGCGGGCGATTGGACGTTTTTTCTTACACCCTGCTGTCTATGTGTTTTTTATAAGTAGTATCTTCGTTGGATACTTACGTATATTACGAGAACGAAAAAATTTTTCTTTTAAAGTATACGATATTTGGTTTGAACTGCGAACGTCGTTATTTGCAGGTATTGGATACGGATTGCTAGTATCTGTTATTACGATTGGACTTGGGCTCGTTGTTTCAAAGGCGAGCATATGGCTGATTTTAATTTGGACGCTATTATTTGCTTTAACTGCTATGTATCGATATTTATCGGTAGCTTATACGTTTGGGGTAGCGATTGTAGCATTGTTATTATCTTCTAAGATGCCAGTTTCTCTCCTAAAGCTCGGAGAAGGAGAAGATGGTACGATTGTATCACTTGCTATTCTACTTGGCGTCATGCTAGTGGTAGAGGGGTTATTAATTTCTAAAAACGCGGTACGGTATTCAACGCCGAAGATTAGGAAAGGTAAACGCGGTTTGAAAATTGGTTTACATGAATCAAACCGTTTATGGCTCGTTCCAATTTTTATTCTTGTACCGGGGGATACAGTGACACAATTTATTTCATGGTGGCCTGTCGTTTCAATAGGTTCAGGCACATACTCATTATTCCTCGTTCCATTTTTAATTGGGTTTATGAGAAAAATTAGAAGTTATGAGCCGAAGGAAGCTTTATTATTTACAGGAAGACGTGTTTTTGGATTAGCGGCGCTCGTTCTTATTTTAGGAATCGCAAGTTACTGGTGGCACGTATTAGCGATTATCACGATGGGAGTGGCGATGCTTGGACGTTTCACAATTTCAATGCAAGAGCGAATTGCTGATGAGACAAGGCCGGCATATTTTGCAGCGCGTAATGATGGACTCGTTGTATTAGATACAATCCCAAATACAATCGGTGCTGAAATGAATTTGAAGCCTGGAGAAGTCATTACGAAAGTGAACGGAGTCATTCCAAGAAGTACTGAAGAATTTTATGATGCGCTTCAAATGAAGACGACAGGAGCGTTTTGTAAATTAGAAGTGCTTGATACAAATGGTGAGCTTCGTCTTGCTCAAACTGCATTGTATGCAGGGGGACATCATGAATTAGGTGTTGTATTTGTTCAACAGGATCATGAGTGGGATTCAGAAGCGATGTAATAGGAAAACCTTCATCAAATATAGATGAAGGTTTTTTTAGATTCATAGACGGATAACTTGAATAATCCCTTGATAATGGTTATCATTTAGAGGGGCTTTGTTATATTACAGAGTCTTTTTATTTTGAAAAAAGGGAGGAAGTATATGCTACGTCGATTTTTTTCTTACTATAAACCGTATAAAGGTTTATTCGTGCTCGATTTTTCCTGCGCAGTTATTGCGGGTTTACTAGAACTTGGTTTCCCACTTATCGTAAATCAATTTATTGATAAATTGTTGCCAGGACAAAATTGGACACTTATTTTATGGGCATGTGTAGGCTTATTAGCAGTCTATATGTTAAATGCTGGTTTGCAATATGTCGTTACATATTGGGGACATATGCTTGGTGTTAATATTGAGACAGATATGAGACAGAAGTTATTTGATCATATTCAGAAGCTATCATTCAGATTTTTTGATAATAATAAAACAGGTCATTTAATTTCACGTCTTACAAACGATTTAATGGAAATTGGTGAAATTGCTCATCATGGACCAGAGGATTTATTTATTGCGATTATGACGTTAATTGGAGCATTTTCATTTATGATGCTCATTAACTGGAAGTTAGCACTTCTTACGTTTTTTGTTATCCCATTTTTATTGTGGTTAGCACTTTATTTCAATCGAAAAATGACAGGTACGTTTAGACGTCTATTCTCAGACGTTGCTGACTTTAATGCGTGCATTGAAAACAATGTCGGTGGAATTCGTGTCGTACAAGCATTTGGAAATGAGAAGTTTGAGAAAGAGCAGTTTGCTGTAAACAATGCTCGTTTCCGTACAACAAAGTTAATGGCTTATAAAATTATGGCATTAAACTCATCCATTAGTTATATGCTGATGCGCCTCGTAACATTGTTTGTATTAATATGCGGAACTTGGTTTGTATTGCAAGGAGAATTAACGTATGGCGGATTTATCGGGTTTGTACTATTAACGAATATTTTCTTCCGTCCGATTGAAAAAATTAATGCGGTTATTGAAAGTTATCCGAAAGGAATCGCTGGTTTTAAAAGGTATGTAGAGCTTCTTGAAACAGAGCCTGATATTGTAGATTCTAAAAATGCAATAGAAGTAAAACAAGTACACGGTGATATTCAATATAGTAATATTACTTTCGGCTATGATAAGCAAGAGCCGATTTTGAAAAACATTAATTTGAAAATACATGCAGGTGAAACGGTTGCGTTCGTTGGACCATCAGGTGCAGGGAAAACAACGTTATGTAGTTTGCTGCCACGTTTTTATGAACAGTTATTTGGCTCAATTCAAATTGATGGCATTGATACGAAAGATATGACATTATCATCACTTCGTAAGCAAATTGGAATTGTGCAGCAAGATGTATTCTTATTCTCTGGAACGATTCGCGAAAATATCGCTTACGGAAATTTAAAGGCTTCAGAAGCTGAAATTTGGCAAGCTGTAAAACGCGCTCAATTAGAAGATTTAATTTACTCACAACCAGAGGGTTTAGATACAGTTATCGGTGAACGTGGTGTGAAACTTTCAGGAGGACAAAAGCAACGTCTAGCGATTGCTCGTATGTTCTTGAAAAACCCACCAATTTTAATTTTAGACGAGGCAACTTCTGCGCTTGATACAGAAACGGAACTTGCAATCCAGAAATCGCTCGCTGAACTATCAGTTGGTCGCACAACATTAGTTATTGCACATAGACTTGCAACAATTAAAAATGCGGACCGCATCGTCGTTGTAAATAAAGATGGTATCGCAGAACAAGGTTCGCATGAAGAATTAATTGAACAGGACGGAGGTTACAGCAGATTATACGAAGCGCAGTTTAGTTCATAAATATAATTTTTGCTGATTTCGTGCACCATATAAGTAAGCAAAAATATATATTAGGAGGCTGTGCATATGATCGTAACAACAACTTCTACAATTCAAGGAAAAGAGATCATTGAATATATTGATATCGTCAATGGAGAAGCAATTATGGGTGCGAATATCGTTCGGGATCTTTTTGCCTCTGTTCGTGACGTTGTCGGTGGCCGCTCAGGTGCTTACGAAAGTAAATTAAAAGAAGCCCGTGATATTGCAATGGAAGAGATGAAAACTCTCGCAAGACAAAAAAATGCGAATGCAATTGTCGGCATCGACGTGGACTATGAAGTTATTCGCGAAGGTATGCTAATGGTTGCGGTAAGTGGGACTGCTGTCCGTATATAAAGTGAAAGCCGTGCTGGTGCACGGCTTTTTTGTTTGGGTTCGGTGTGTTGTTATTGCTCTTGTTATTGTTATTGTTATTGTTATTGTTGCTGTCGTTGTATCGAATGTTGTCGGTAGGTCGATATTCCCTGTCGAACCCTCGATATTTCTTGGGAAATGCGGAAGGCCTCGTCGATATATTTCAAAAGTCGCCGATATAGCTCATGTACGGCTATTGTTTTTGAACTCGTTATTGTACAGTTGCGCTTTTGCCAGTGCTTCTGCATCATGTTTCATTTCGTCTAACCCGTTCGCATCCCCGATAATATAGCCTTCAAATGAAGAACCGACAAAATCAAAAATGTATTGGAATTGTGCGATAAGAGGTAATGCTTTTAGCTTCGGATTATCTCCGCCAACGATGACGACGTACATCTTTTTGCCTTTCATTTTTTCTTTGAAATGAAGGGATTTATCGCGCAAACTTTGTGACCAGCGATCAACAAAGTTTTTCATATGACCACTCATGCCGTACCAATATAGAGGTGTCGCAAAAATGATTGTATCGTGTTCTAGCATTTGCCCTATTAAGTTTTGGTAATCGTCTTTTACAGGTTGGAATCCTTCTGCATCATGACGTTGGTCTGTAATAGGATAGACTGTATGATCACGCAAGTAAACTTGTTCTGTTTCCACACCATCAATCATCATATGTGTTAGAGCTTCAGTATTTCCGTTTTGTCTTGAACTGCCGTGTATAACGAACATAGAATCATTCCTTTTCTTTTGCTTGTTTTAGGAGTGAAACGTGTTTTTGTAAATTCGTTTGAATGTTAGAGAGTAATGCAATTTGCATTGTTACTTCACATAGTTTGTCTTCGTACAGTGCAAGAATACTGCTGCACGGATTTTCATATAAATGCGGCTCGATTTCCAAGCAACGAATCATTCTTGCAGTTTCCTCTAAATTTAGGCCGAGCTGTAAATACATCTGAATAAGTTCTACTTTTTCGATGGCACTTTCATCAAAATCACGGTAGCCATTTGCGAGGCGTTTTGAAGGGAGTAATCCCTTTTCTTCATAATGTCTTAGTGAACGTTCACTAATCCTAGTTGCTTTTGATAACTCCCCAATTCGCACTGTATTTCACTCCTTTTACATGTATTTTAAACCTTCACACTAATGTGAAGGTCAACTCTGTTTTTTAGCAAAAGACTCTACATGATCTAAAAAGACTTGAATCGCTTTAGAAGGGATGAAATATTTGCCGCGCACGATAGAGAACGGACGGAGTAGCTTTTCGTTCGACACTTCGACGTGGAATATCTCTTTTGCTAATAGTTCCTTTCTGACAGTCCAGTCTGAAAGTATAGCGATACCAAGCCCGGCAGCGACGGCTTCCTTCACACTTTGAATACTACTAAACGTAAAGAATCGCTTCATTTTTAAGTGATGTTGGTGTATAAAGCGGTCGCTATAGGCACGTGTTCCCGATCCGCTTTCTCTTAAAATCCATACTTGATCTTGCAGAGTAGTTTCATTTATTTCCTGCATATGGAGCAATGGATGATTTGGCGGGACGACGAGTTTCATTTCATCTTGCATAAAAGTTTCCACGTCCATGTCGGCATATACAACTTGCCCTTCTACTAAGCCAATGTCGATTTGATTGGAGCGAATGCTTTGCAAAACCTCTTCTGTATTGGAGATGAATGTATGCACTTCGACGTGCGGATTTTCATTAGCATAGCGCGCGAGTATTTTGGGAAGCAAGTATTCACCGATTGTAAAGCTAGCACCGATACGCAGCGTTCCCGTTACGACGTTATGCAATTCGTTAATTTCTTGTTTCGCTTCCTCGTAAAGTGAGAGCATTTGCTTTGCATGTATGTATAAAATATTCCCGGCTTCCGTAACTTGAACGTGCTTTGGGGAGCGCTGAATAAGGGTAGTTCCAAACTCATTTTCTAAGTTGCGAATGTGCATACTAACGCCAGGTTGTGAAAGATTTAATAGCTCCGCAGCGCGAGAGAAGTGCTTTTGTTCCACAACGGTAACAAAAATCTTTAAAATGTCGACGTTCATCGGGTGAGCTCCTTTATTTTTGCTTTTATTTTATCATAAGTTTTTTTGATGATTGAGATTTAATATTGATATTAAACTTATCATTAAAACTCTCTTATAATGTAACTATAAAGAACATGCATGTTCCAATACGATTATTGGAGTGGTACAAAGTGGAACAAACACTTGTTATACAAAAGAAGAAGCGTCTTGGATTTTCGCAAGGGATTGGGATTACATTATTAATCGCCATTGCCGCGAAATATTTAGCGGAGCTTCCGTTTTTAAATATTATGGGACAATTAGTGATTGCTATTCTGATCGGGATGATTTGGCGAGCAACGATTGGAGTCCCTCATGAAGCGATAGCGGGAACAAACTTTGCGAGTAAGAAGCTGCTTCGCTTCGGAATTATTTTGCTCGGAATGCGTTTAAATCTCGTAGATATTGCGAAGGCGGGGCCGAAAGTATTGGTCATCGCTGCGGTTGTCATTGGATTTACAATTTTCGTTGTATATGGACTAACAAAAGTTTTTAAAGTAGAGAAGAAACTAGGAATTTTAACAGCGTGCGGTACGGCGATTTGCGGCGCTGCCGCGGTCGTAGCAATTGCACCGCAAGTGAAAGCCAAGGATGACGAAACGGCAGTTGGTGCCGCAATTATTGCCATTTTAGGTACGATATTTACACTTATTTATACGTTGTTATACCCGGTACTTGGCCTATCTCCGTACGGATACGGTGTATTTTCGGGAGCGACGCTGCATGAAATTGCCCATGTCATCGCTGCGGCAGCGCCAGGTGGTAGCACTGCTGTAGATATAGCTGTTATTGTGAAGTTAACGCGAGTAGCGATGCTTGTGCCAGTAGCGATTTTAATTGGATTATGGTTTGGAAGAAGCGAGGGACGCACGGAGAAAAGTTCATGGCGTGATCTTCCGATTCCATGGTTCATCTTCGGATTTTTAGCGATGAGTGCGGTACATTCGATTGGGACTATTCCAGAATTCGTTGCAGGGGATATTGTAGTCATTGCTTACATGCTTATCGCAATGGCGATGGCAGGGCTCGGTTTAAATGTAGAGTTTAAAACGTTTCGGAAACTAGGAAGCAAAGCATTCGTAGCAGGGCTGATTGGCTCGGTTTGTCTTTCTATTCTTGGATACGTTCTCGTATATGCATTAGGTTTTATGTAGTAACGAAAAAGGAGGCCTCCCTTTAGAGGCCTCCTTTTTTTGCGTATTGTAATAAAGCAAGCATAGTAGATAATTCTCTTTCTGCTTCAGTAAATCGCTTTTTTCTTCACGAGTCGGATTACTTTTTGAGTTCGTCTAAAGCGAAATGGGCGCACGACTTGTATAATGAGAGGCAAAGTTTCTTTTTCTAGTTTAGAGAGGGGGCGCTCTTTCATATAAGCGGATAAAAATTCGTAAAAGTACTCATCTTTATCATCACCCATAAGTTCATATGCTAAAAAAATGCGTTGAATTGTATTATTTTCAAACATAATCGTTTCCTCCGATAAAAGGTGCTTGAATATATATTTCCATGCTACGAAAATTTCACCTTTTTTTGTAAAGATATCTTTACTTGTTTTTGGGAAATATTTATAATGAAAGTAAAGATATCTTTACTTTCGAAGGTGGATCCTATGGGTGTAAAAAATAAAATTAAAGAATTAAGGAAGCAAAATCACATTACACAAGTTGAAATGGCAAAAGCGATGCGAGTGACAAGGCAGACGATTGTAGCGATTGAAAATCATCATTACAATCCAAGTTTGGAACTATCGTTAAAGATTGCGAAGTATTTTGGGATGAAGGTGGAGGAAATATTTACGCTGGAGTAAGGGGGATAGAAAGTGAACGATACTAAAAAGTTGTATATCGGTGCGATTTTTGGATTGTTTGGAGGAGACATTTTAGTTCATATTATGGATCCGTCTATACCAATTTTACCACTCGTAGTTAGTAACTTTTTAGCAATTGCATTTTTAACGTTGTATGTGTATTACAAGAAGCGTAAGTACAAAAAAGAAGAACTTCCAGATACAGATGAACGAGTAAATGAAAATATAAAAAAGTATGTAAATGTTTCGTTTATATTCGCATTCCTTCTCCTCATTGTTTACATTGGTGCGATCAAAGTCGTAGGAAGAGCTGTTATACCTGTGTCAGAAATATTCATTGTATGTAGTTTCGTATTTGCTGGTAGTCTCATCATAGGAGTGATGGCTGGAAAGCGAGCATAGCGATAGGGAGGAATGGAAATGCAAGATGAGTATGAGAGATATCAATCAGATAAAGCGTTTAAATATTTAGGGGTATTTTTCGCAATTAGTTTAGCTGTATGGAGTTTGTACAATTTAATCGTTTATGGAAGTGCTGGAACACCGTTTATTCTATTTGTTGCGGGGCAGTTTCTATATTACGGTGTGAACTATTGGCCAAAATGGAAGTTCAGAAATAAGAAAGAAATTGATAATGTATGAATAAGCAAGAGGTTATGAAGTTTATAGGGAGTCTATCGTTAACAGGAGTTGTTATATATAGTCGTTTAGGGCTGTTAATTAGTATGGCATCGGCGAGTGTATTAGCGACAAAGGGTAGTAAATTTTAAAATAGATATATATAAGGGGAAGAGGAATGGGATTACCAATATTATGTGTTGCTACGGTTATATTTGCGTTTGTATGGGGAATGCAAAATTTCTCTCATAATCCAGTGCCAAGTGTATGTATTATTGTTGGTGCTGTAGGGTTATCATATTATTTATTAATTTCAGCGCACTATCATAAAACGGCAACGAGTGTTGTTGTTGGGGTAATTGTTTTGTCTTGCGGGCGTATGATACAAAAGGTGTTATTTCCGTAAAAGCTGTTTACACAAAAGGTGTAAACAGCTTTTTGTATTTTTTTACAAAATACTTGAAAGTTACGTTACGTCATCTTTTATAATCAAGAAGAAGAGGTGATGGGAGTGATTTCAATTCAAGAACTTACGAAGGAAACAGGGGTTACGGTAAGGACATTACGTTATTATGATCAAATAGATTTATTAAAGCCAAGCGGGAAAACGGATGGGGGACATCGGTTATATAGCGAGAGAGATGTTATTCGTTTACAGCAGATTTTATTTTTGAAAGAAATGGGTTTTTCCTTAAAAGAGATTATGAATATGTTAATAATGGGTGAGTTAAATTTAAAGTCATCACTGGAAAAACAGCTTAAATTTGTACAGGAAGAACAGAAAAAATTCAATCGGATGGAACGGATTTTACAAGCTGTAGTGTATTCGGTAAATATGGAAGGTGAACTAGATTGGAAAGTTATGTTTGAATTGATTCAGCTTTCAAGACAATCTCCTCGCATCCGTGAAATATTTCAAAATGAAGTTTTTTCAAAGGAAGAACAAAAGTTGCTAAGTAACTTGCCTAATATGAGTGAAGAAGATCCAAATGTTTTAGAGTGGGTAGATTTATTAAAACAATTACGTAACTTTATGAAGGACGACAAGGAAGTAGCAAGTGATGAGGTGCAAGAGGCTACAAGTAGGTTAATGGAGAAATGTTTAGAGATGGCAAATGGTGATGAAGCATTTTTAGATAAATTGTGGGAAGTAAGAAAGTCAAAAGAAGCTTCACAGAAAATGAGTATGTATCCAATTGAAGAAGAGCTTTTCGTATATATGGATGAGGCTTTTCGTATATATGATGAAAGGGAGAAGGGTAAATGAGTATACTTGCAGAATATCGGTGGTATTTTTTAATCGGTGCAGAGATTGTATTTTGGTTATCCGCTATTGGTTTCTTTTTACTAAGGTACGGATTTCGCTTGAAAAAAGCGAGCTTTATTATGGGGATTGTGTTGCTGTTAAATGAAGTGTTTATTTTAACTTTAGGGGTAATTGATTATTATCAAACAGGAAAGTTTTCTAACTTTCAAATCATCACGGTAATTATTTTATTATATGCAGTTTTCTATGGAAAAAAGGATTTGAAGAAATTAGATATACGTGTACAAAAACTAGTTGCGAAATGGCGAAATGAACCGATGCCCATTATTGAAGAACAGATAGAATTGACAGGTATGGCGCATGCGAAGCAGGAAATAAAAAACTGGGCTTTGCATCTCGTTTTATTCGTTGTTGTTCATATTTTCTTTTTCTTCACGTACGGGCTTATTCCATTTGAACAGTGGGGAAATTGGTTAGAGTCAGGAATCGTTTTAAATAAAGCGGCAAGTCGCGTGAGCCAAGTTTGGGCGATTATATTTTTAGTTGATACGGCGATTTCATTTTCATATGTAATTTTTCCGAAGAAGGAGAAGGGGAAAGAGAGACTACTTTCATAAAGTGAGAGTAGTTTTTTCGTGATAGAAGGTTCGGTTAAAGTGAGTGCAGAATCTTTTATCGCGTATACAAATAGTTTGAATAGGAGAGGATGACAATAGGAAAGAGAACTAGTTTCATATGTCTTTTCTTCTTTAGTTTAGTAGCATGTTCACACTCTAGCAGTACAGTTGATGAGAAGAATGATGTCATTACAAAAGGACAAAAATTTCTAACCTATACAAATTTGAAAAGTTTGTTTTGAACGTTGAACAAGGAAAAGTTGATAAAATAAGGATTGTATATTATACACATGAAGGCGATCCGATTTTTCAAACGCTAGAACATAGTGGAAAAGAGATACGCCATATTTCAAATAATAGACGAGATGAATTTGCTGGTGATAATAAAGGTGTTCATTCTGATATTTGTAAAAAAATAGTCAAAGAAGTTCGTAAAGTGGATATAAGGTATAGGCTGATAGATTGTATGAATGAGGACGCACGAAATGGATATGATTTGTTAGATGTGTCATTAAAATAGGTTAAATAGAGGAAGGAAGTGTTTTACTCCTTCCTTTTTTATGTATATATTGTCGAAAATTTTACCGAATATCTGTTCGTTTTTTTAGGTTTTTTATGGGCATTCGTGGTAAAATAATAATACAGATTTTTATGAGGAGGTCGGATTTTACTTGGAACATCAATTTGAAATTATCTCAGCGTATTCCCCGCAAGGTGATCAGCCGGTAGCTATAGAGAAGCTTGTAGAAGGAATTAATAGTGGGAAGAAAAAGCAAGTGTTGCTTGGAGCGACAGGAACGGGTAAGACATTTACGATTTCAAATGTCATTAAAGAAGTGCAGAAGCCAACACTTGTGATGGCTCATAATAAAACGTTAGCAGGACAATTATATAGTGAGCTGAAAGATTTTTTTCCGAATAATGCAGTTGAATATTTTGTTAGTTATTACGATTATTATCAGCCAGAAGCGTATGTGCCGCAAACGGATACGTTTATTGAAAAAGATGCGCAGATTAATGATGAAATCGATAAATTACGCCACTCGGCAACGTCTTCTTTATTTGAACGAGATGATGTTATTATCGTTGCAAGTGTTTCTTGTATTTACGGTTTAGGTTCTCCGGAAGAATACCGCGAGTTAGTTGTTTCACTTCGAGTTGGTATGGAAAAGGACCGCAATCAATTGCTTCGTGAACTTGTTGATGTACAGTATGGGCGTAATGATATTGATTTCAAGCGTGGTACATTCCGTGTGCGCGGAGATGTAGTTGAGATCTTCCCGGCATCACTTGACGAGCATTGTATTCGAATTGAATTTTTCGGTGATGAAATCGATCGTATTCGTGAAGTAAATGCGTTAACAGGTGAAGTATTAGCAGAACGTGATCATGTAGCAATCTTCCCAGCATCTCACTTCGTTACACGTGAAGAAAAAATGAAGGTAGCTATTGAAAATATCGAAAAAGAATTAGAAGAGCGTTTAAAGGAATTAAATGATAATGGTAAGTTGTTAGAAGCGCAACGTATAGAGCAACGTACACGTTATGATTTAGAAATGATGCGCGAGATGGGCTTTTGTTCAGGTATTGAAAACTATTCCCGTCATTTAACACTTCGTCCAGCGGGTGCAACGCCGTATACGTTATTAGACTATTTTCCAGAGGATTTCTTAATTGTTATGGATGAGTCGCACGTATCAGTGCCGCAAGTAAGAGCGATGTATAACGGGGACCAAGCACGTAAGCAAGTGCTTGTGGATCATGGATTTCGTCTGCCATCAGCTTTAGATAATAGACCGCTCACGTTTGATGAGTTTGAAGAGAAAACGAATCAAGTTATTTACGTTTCGGCAACGCCAGGACCGTACGAGTTAGAGCAGTCACCGGAGGTAATAGAACAAATTATTCGTCCAACAGGGCTTTTAGATCCACCAATTGATATACGACCAATTGAAGGGCAAATTGACGATTTATTAGGAGAGATTCAAGATCGTATTGCAAAAAATGAACGTGTATTGATTACGACTTTAACGAAGAAAATGTCTGAGGATTTAACAGATTACTTAAAAGATGTAGGAATTAAAGTAAATTATCTTCATTCTGAAGTGAAAACGTTAGAACGTATTGAAATTATCCGTGACCTTCGCCTTGGTAAGTTTGATGTACTTGTCGGTATTAACTTATTACGAGAAGGATTAGATATTCCAGAAGTATCACTTGTAGCTATTTTAGATGCTGATAAGGAAGGATTCTTGCGTTCAGAGCGTTCATTAATTCAAACAATTGGTCGTGCAGCACGTAATGAAAACGGCCGCGTTATTATGTACGCAGATCGTATAACGAGATCGATGGGAATTGCAATTGAAGAAACGCAGCGTCGTCGTAGTATACAAGAAGCTTACAATGAAGAGCATGGTATTACGCCGAAAACAATTCAAAAAGGAGTACGTGACGTTATCCGTGCGACAACAGCGGCTGAAGAGCCAGAAGCATATGAAGCAGCACCTGCTAAGAAGATGACGAAACAAGAACGTGAGAAAACCATCGCGAAGATGGAAGCGGAGATGAAAGAAGCAGCGAAAGCGTTAGACTTCGAGCGTGCAGCTGAACTAAGAGATTTACTACTAGAATTAAAAGCGGAAGGGTGAAAGTAGTGAGCAAAGATTTTATTGTTGTAAAAGGTGCTAGAGCACATAACTTAAAAAATATTGATGTAACCATTCCGAGAAATCAGCTTGTTGTCGTGACGGGTTTGTCTGGTTCAGGAAAATCATCATTAGCATTTGATACAATTTATGCAGAAGGGCAGCGCAGGTACGTGGAATCTTTATCCGCGTATGCGCGCCAGTTTTTAGGACAAATGGATAAGCCGGATGTTGATACGATTGAAGGATTGTCTCCAGCGATCTCAATTGATCAAAAAACGACGAGCCGTAACCCTCGTTCAACAGTTGGAACAGTGACAGAGATTTATGATTATTTACGTTTATTATTTGCGCGAATTGGAACACCAATCTGTCCAAATCACGGGATTGAAATTACATCACAAACAGTAGAACAGATGGTAGACCGTGTATTAGAATATCCAGAGCGTACGAAATTACAAGTGTTAGCTCCTATCGTATCAGGGCGAAAAGGTGCACACGTAAAAGTATTAGAAGATATGAAGAAACAAGGTTATGTTCGCGTGCGTGTCGATGGAGAAATGCTGGATGTGTCAGAAGAGATTACGTTAGATAAAAATAAAAAGCATTCAATCGAAGTCGTAATAGACCGTATTGTAATTAAAGAAGGGATTGCAAGCCGTCTTGCGGATTCTCTTGAAAGTGCATTAAAGCTTGGCGGAGGTCGTGTATTAATCGATGTAATGGGGGAAGAAGAGCTTTTGTTTAGTGAGCATCATGCTTGTCCACATTGTGGTTTTTCAATCGGTGAATTAGAGCCGCGTATGTTCTCTTTCAACAGTCCATTTGGGGCATGTCCTTCTTGTGATGGACTTGGTTCGAAGTTAGAAGTAGATTTAGAGCTTGTCATTCTGAACTGGGATTTATCATTAAATGAACATGCGATTGCACCTTGGGAGCCGACAAGTTCACAATATTACCCGCAACTATTACAATCGGTGTGTAATCATTATGGCGTTGATATGGATATGCCAGTGAAGGATATACCGAAAGATTTGTTTGATAAAGTGCTATATGGAAGTGGAGAAGAGAAAGTTTACTTTCGTTATGTGAATGAATTCGGTCAAGTGAAAGAAAACGAGATTTTATTTGAGGGAGTTATTCCAAATATTGAGCGACGATATCGTGAAACGAGCTCTGATTATATTCGTGAGCAGATGGAGAAGTATATGGCGGAGCAAGCGTGTCCGAAATGTAAAGGCGGACGCTTGAAGCCAGAGAGTTTAGCTGTTTTTGTTGGTGATAAGACGATTGCAGATGTAACGAGGTACTCTGTTCAAGAGGTACATGACTTCTTTTCAAATATTGAATTGACTGAGAAACAACAAAAAATCGCTCATTTAATTTTACGGGAAATTCATGAGCGTGTAGGCTTCTTAATTAATGTAGGACTAGATTATTTAACGCTAAGCCGTGCAGCTGGTACATTATCAGGCGGTGAAGCGCAGCGTATTCGTTTAGCAACGCAAATCGGTTCTCGTCTTACTGGCGTACTATATATTCTTGATGAACCTTCTATCGGTTTACATCAACGTGATAACGATCGTCTTATTAGAACATTACAAGAGATGCGCGACTTAGGAAATACATTAATTGTCGTTGAACATGATGAAGATACGATGATGGCAGCAGACTATTTACTTGATATTGGGCCTGGCGCAGGTATTCATGGCGGAGAAGTGATATCCGCAGGTTCACCAGCTGAAGTGATGAATGATGATAAATCATTAACAGGGCAATATTTAAGCGGTAAGAAATTTATTCCGGTACCACTTGAGAGACGCAAAGGTGACGGACGTAAAGTGGAGATTATCGGTGCGAAGGAAAATAACTTAAAAAATGCAAAAATGTCATTTCCTCTCGGTACATTTGTTGCGATAACAGGTGTATCTGGTTCTGGAAAAAGCACGATGATTAATGAAGTACTATATAAATCATTGGCTCAAAAGCTGTATAAAGCGAAAAGTAAGCCAGGTGCTTATAAACAAATTAAAGGTCTTGAGCATTTAGATAAAGTTATTGATATTGATCAATCGCCAATCGGACGTACACCACGTTCAAATCCAGCGACATATACAGGTGTATTTGATGATATTCGTGATGTATTTGCTCAAACGAATGAAGCGAAAGTTCGTGGATATCAAAAAGGCCGCTTTAGCTTTAACGTAAAAGGTGGACGTTGTGAGGCGTGTCGTGGTGATGGAATTATTAAAATCGAAATGCATTTCTTGCCAGACGTATATGTTCCGTGTGAAGTATGTCATGGTAAACGTTATAATCGTGAGACGTTAGAAGTGAAATATAAAGATAAAAATATTTCTGAAGTATTGGCAATGACGATTGAAGATGGGGTAGAGTTCTTTGCTAATATCCCGAAAATTAAACGTAAATTACAAACGCTTGTAGATGTAGGACTTGGCTATATGAAATTAGGACAGCCAGCTACGACATTATCAGGTGGTGAAGCACAGCGTGTGAAATTAGCATCCGAATTACATCGTCGTTCTACAGGGCGTACGCTATACATTTTAGATGAACCGACAACAGGTTTACATGCTCATGATATTGCTCGTCTTTTAGAAGTGTTGCAAAGACTTGTTGAAAGCGGAGAAACGGTACTTGTTATTGAGCACAATTTAGATGTGATTAAAACGGCTGATTATATCGTTGACCTAGGGCCTGAAGGTGGCGACAAAGGTGGACAAATCGTCGCTTCAGGAACGCCAGAGCAAGTAGTGAAAGAAGAGCGCTCGTATACAGGTAAGTATTTAAAAGAGATTTTAAATCGTGATAAAGCAAGAATGAAAGAGAAAATAAAAGAAATAGAAGTTACACAATAGAACTACTAGTAGAGAGTCAGGCTATATGGTAAAACGAGTGTAAGAAATCATCATTTTTCTTGCACTCGTCTTTTATAGGGGAAGCTAAATGACGTTAATAGAGGTGCTTAAAAAGAAAAAGATAAAAATGAAAGAGACTCCGAAATGGGGAGCACATTTGAGAAAGCAGTGGGAATTTCATTTTGCGAATCATTTAAGCCGTAAGGAAAAAGAAGAAATTTATCTACATGGGAGCAGGTATGCATCTGGATACTTATGGCATGTGTTTAGCTATGAAAAGAAGAAGTGTTTGCAAGATGAAAGAGCAGAGCGAGCATTTCATAATGAAGTGAAAAAGAATTGCTACATATTCTATCAGCATTGTGATGACGTTCTTATCCTTGAAAATGCATCTTCACTTCATGTGAGTGATTTGTTGTGTGAAACAGATGGTATGCTTAAAGGGGATATATACGTTGTAGATAAAGAATTCGCTTGGACGTATGTGAAAACGCATGAAAATGGATGGTGTGGACCTTATTTCAGCAGGAAGAATTGGTGAGCGTGTAAGTAGGTATACAAGTACGAAGAATGGAATAAGCTGTTATAAGAATTTGTATAGTACTTGGCGTTTATTATTCATTAGCGTATGATTAAGTATATATGTTAAAAGGATGTGTAAGGAAATGAGATGGATTGTATCTCTTCTTGTGAATAGCGTTGTACTAATTGCTGTATCCGGTCTATTAAAGGGGATTGCACCAGACGCATTTTACATAGCGAATATACAAACAGCAATTATTGCGAGTATTATATTGGCAATTTTAAACGTGTTTGTAAAACCACTTTTAATTTTAATTACGTTACCAATTACAGTTGTAACGTTCGGTTTCTTCTTAATCGTTATTAATGCAATTACGTTAAAAATGACGGATGCATTATTAGGTGATGCTTTTAATATATCTGGATTCGGTGTTGCAATTGTTGCGGCAATTTGTATTTCAATTTTTAACATGTTAATTGAGAAGGTAATTGTAGAACCATTAACTGAGAAGAAATAAAAAGTGACAAAAGGGAAAACATTTCATGATTCGCATGAAATGTTTTTTTCTGTTTATTAGAAACCGTATTTCTTGTTTTCAGAAAAAAATGGTACAATATCGGTTAGAATGGAATTTTACATCAAATGAGATTGAACCCGCAGCGGAGTGGAGGTTTACATATGCCAAAAGTAAGGACAAAAGATTTAATTGAACAATTTCAATTGGAACTAGTAAGTGGTGAGGAAGGAATTCATCGTCCAATTGATACAAGTGATTTATCACGCCCTGGAATTGAAATGGCAGGATTTTTTACATATTATCCAGCCGATCGCGTACAGCTTCTTGGAAAAACAGAGCTTACTTTTTTTGATACGTTAACAACTGAGCAGAAGCAAGAAAGAATGAAAGCTCTTTGTACAGAAGAGACCCCTTGTATTATCGTAACTCGTAATCAAGATGTGCCTGAGGAGTTATTACAAGCGTCACGTGAATCAGGTGTACCTTTATTACGTTCTGCTCAAACAACGACGAGATTATCAAGTCGTTTAACAAACTATTTAGAAGGTAAGTTAGCACCAACAACTGCTGTTCATGGTGTATTAGTAGATATTTACGGTGTTGGTGTTTTAATTACAGGCCAAAGTGGTGTCGGGAAAAGTGAGACGGCTCTAGAGCTTGTAAAGCGTGGTCACCGTTTAGTTGCGGATGATAGCGTAGAAATTCGTCAAGAAGATGAAGATACATTAGTAGGAAGCTCGCCAGATTTAATTGAGCATTTATTAGAAATTCGTGGTTTAGGTATCATTAATGTTATGACGTTATTTGGTGCAGGTGCCGTGCGAAATTATAAGCGTATTACACTTGTTATTAATCTTGAGATTTGGGATCAAAAGAAAAACTATGATCGTCTAGGTCTTGATGAAGAGAAGATGAAAATTATCGATACAGAACTTACGAAGATTACACTTCCGGTTCGTCCTGGTCGAAATTTAGCTGTTATTATTGAAGTAGCGGCGATGAATTTCAGATTAAAACGTATGGGAGTCAATGCAGCACAACAGTTTTCTGAACGATTAATGAGTGCGATTGAACTAGGAAATCAGGAGTAATTTGGGAGAGGGAGGTCATATATATGCTGTTAGGTTCTGTACCACAGCTTGACCGTGTAGCAATTCAGCTTGGGCCATTCCCTGTTTATTGGTATGGGGTTATTATCGGTACAGGTGTGTTATTAGGTCTTTGGCTTGCGACTCGTGAAGGAGAACGATTAGGTATTCCAAAAGATACATTCGTCGATCTTGTTTTAATTGCGGTACCACTTGCTATTCTTTGCGCGAGAATGTATTACGTAATCTTTGAATGGGAATATTATATGCAAAATCCGAGTCAAATTATTAATATTCGTCAAGGTGGTTTGGCGATTCATGGTGGTTTAATCGGAGCTGTTATTACAGGAATTATCTTTGCAAAAAGACGCGGACTTTCCTTCTGGAAGTTAGCGGATATTGTAGCACCAAGTATTTTACTTGGACAAGCAATTGGCCGTTGGGGAAACTTTATGAACCAAGAGGCTCATGGCGGTGAAGTAACGAGACAGTTTTTAGAAGGACTGCATTTACCACAGTTTATTATTAATCAAATGTATATTGATGGTGTATATTATCACCCAACGTTCTTATATGAATCATTATGGAATTTTGCAGGCGTGATTTTACTATTATTACTACGAAAAGTGAATTTACGCCGTGGTGAGTTATTCTTTACGTATTTAATTTGGTATTCAGTTGGACGCTTCTTCGTAGAAGGTCTACGTACAGATAGTTTAATGTTAGGACCGCTTCGTATTGCACAAGTGATGTCCATCGGGATTGTTGTTATTTCTATCATTTTCATTATTGTGAGACGAAAAATGGGACAAGCTGATAAAAGATATTTAGAAAACTAGAGAAAAGTAGCATCTTACATAAGATGCTGCTTCTTTCATATTCAGGCAACGAAAGGATTAAGGGTGATGAAAATAAATACAGTGTTATTTGATTTAGATGGAACGTTAATTAATACAAATGAACTTATTATTTCTTCTTTTTTACACACGTTAAATCATTATTATCCTAATCAATATAAGCGTGAAGATGTATTGCCATTTATCGGTCCATCTTTGCACGAAACATTTAGCAAGATTGATACAAGTAAGGTCGAAGAGATGATTACATGTTACCGTAAATTTAACCATGACCATCACGATGAGTTAGTGGAAGAATATGAAACTGTATATGAAACAGTACAAGAATTAAAGAAACAAGGTTATAAAATCGGTATTGTGACAACGAAGGCACGACAGACTGTTGAAATGGGACTAAATCTTTCGAAGTTAAATGAATTCTTTGATGTTGTTGTCACAATTGACGATGTAGAGCATGTAAAACCACATCCAGAACCGCTCCAAAAAGCATTGAAATTATTAGATGCACAGCCAGAAGAAACATTGATGGTTGGTGATAATCATCACGATATAGTTGGCGGACAAAATGCAGGAACGAAAACGGCAGCAGTTGCATGGACGATTAAAGGTAGAGCATATTTAGAGTCTTATAAGCCAGATTATGTACTAGATAAAATGAGTGATTTGCTATCTATTTTATCTGAGTAGAAAGTAAAGGGAGAGAGTTAAAGTGCGACGGACAACGCGCTACCCTGTTTCAGGAGAAAATTCATTATGGAATGTGTATAAAACAGTTTCTTTTTGGAAGGTAATGAAAAATTTTATTATCATTCAAGTGGCGCGTTATGTACCTTTTTTATCCGTGAAAAATTGGCTGTATCGTACATTCTTACGGATGAAAGTAGGAGAGAAGACATCATTTGCGCTTATGGTAATGCCAGATATTATGTTTCCAGAAAAGATTACAGTAGGGACGAATTCAATTATTGGTTATAACACGACGCTTTTAGCACACGAATATTTGATTCATGAATATCGCCTCGGAGAGATTACGATTGGAAGTGAAGTGATGATTGGAGCGAACACGACGATATTACCAGGCGTACAAATTGGAGATGGTGCCATCGTTGCAGCTGGTACACTCGTTCATCGAGATGTGCCGGGCGGTGCTTTCGTAGGTGGAAATCCGATGCGTGTTATTTATACGAAAGAAGAAATGGCGACACGAGAAGGCCGATGTTAAAAATGTAACATTTCCTTTCTCTTTTTATGAATAAAAAGGAAATAATTGATTATAATATACTGTTTTGTTTTTTACGGAATCGTTTATACTTATAGATAGAAAAAATATATGAGCGAAGAAAACAAAAAACTGGAGGATATATGGGGAAAAATCAAAGAATATATAAGGAGAACGGACAAGTTATCTCTTTTAATCAATTAGCGGATTTCTTTTATAAAAAAGGGATGAGAGCCTATCAAGGTCATAAATTGCAAGATGCAATTAAATATTTTCGAAGAGCGGCACAAAGTGAGAAAGAGCCGTTTATTTTATGTCAATTAGCAACGGTATTATCTGAGGTTGGGGAGTATCAAGAGTCAAATCAAATTTTCTTGAAGCTTACTCGGTCTCATCCAGATGTTGAACAATGTTATTATTTTATTGCAAATAACTATGCATATCTTGGTTTGTTTCAGCAAGCGAAGAAGTATGCCGAGCAATATTTAGAAGTTGCAAAAGAGAAAGAATTTATAGAGGATACTTTAGAGTTGCTTGAGATCATGGAAGAAGAAGCGATAGGTACGGAAGAGATTGAGGATGAAGATGAGTTAATCGTTATGCAGGAAGAGGCAAATCGTTATATTCGCAACGGCCAATTAGAAGAGGCGATTGCTACACTTGAAGTTGTTACGAGAGATTATCCAGAGTTCTGGTCGGGGCATAATAATCTAGCGATTGCACATTTTCAATCAGGTAATGTAGATCAAGCGCTTAAGTTAACAGAGATGATTTTAGAGAGAAATCCTGGTAATATACATGCGCTTTGTAATACGCTTATTTTTCTATATTCAATTGGAGAACATAAGCAAGTGGAATCTTTAGCTGGACAATTAGAATCAGTATATCCAATTTCGTTTGAACATCGTCTAAAACTTGGAACGACGTTTGCGACAATTGGTCATTTTGAGAATGCATACAAATGGTTGAGAGTATTAAAACGTCAAGGATATGAAGGAGACGTTAGTTTCTATTATTGGTTTGCATACTCTGCTTATATGATAAAAGACCAACATACAGCCGAAAAGATGTGGCAACATGTTGTAGAATTACACCCTGATAAAAAAGGAAAAGAACCGTGGAATGCGCTAAATCTAGCGGATGAAGGGCAAAACCTTTTGTTTGAAGAGCTGCGAAAATCATTCCAACAAGGTGCAACGTTAGAAGAGCAAATGCTAGCTTTATATTTAATGAATGAATTATCAACACCGGAGAAAATTGGCTTTTTCTTTGATGTAACGCAAGCAAAAAATGGTGTTCCGATTGTATCGCAACTTGCGAAATATTTCTTTCTACTTAATAGCCGTAAGAGTATCCCGGCTCATTTACAGCCATTTGAACAATGTATTCGAATCGCAGATGCATTATACAATTATACGAAAAAAGAAGATGAATTAATCGAAGAGTGTTTACACTTTTGGTTCTGCACGTTCATACGTTTATATACAAGTGGAACGGTCTTTACAAATGTGTATGGTTGGTCTGCGGCAATTGAATATATTGTACGCGTTGAACAAAGAAATAAGATGACACAGGCGGAGCTTGGAAGTATATATAATATATCAGTGGCGACTGTGCGAAAATATGTGCAGGCTGTTAAGCGTACTCACGCATAGGCAAATCACTGGGAAAAAAATGATGCTAACAGTATAATGAGGGTAACTTAATTGTGTAGGAATGAATAGGAGTGAATGGTGTGTCAGAAGAAAAAATTTATGATGTTATTATTATTGGTGCAGGACCAGCTGGGATGACAGCTGCGGTGTATACGTCTCGTGCGAATTTAAGCACACTTATGCTTGAGCGTGGTATTCCAGGCGGACAAATGGCGAATACAGAAGATGTAGAAAACTATCCAGGTTATGAGTCTATTTTAGGACCAGATCTATCAAATAAAATGTTCGAGCATGCGAAGAAATTTGGTGCTGAATATGCTTACGGTGATGTGAAAGAAATCATCGACGGTAAAGAGTATAAAACAATTGTAGCTGGAAAAAAAGAATATAAAACACGCGCAATTATCGTTGCAAGTGGTGCAGAGTATAAAAAAGTTGGTGTGCCAGGTGAAAAAGAACTTGGTGGCCGCGGTGTATCATATTGTGCAGTATGTGACGGCGCATTCTTTAAAGGGAAAGAACTTGTTGTTATTGGCGGCGGAGACTCTGCTGTTGAAGAGGGTGTATATTTAACACGCTTCGCATCAAAAGTAACAATCGTTCACCGTCGTGATGCTCTTCGTGCACAGAAAATTTTACAAGATCGTGCTTTCCAAAATGAGAAGGTGGACTTTATTTGGAATCACACTATAAAAGAAATTAATGAAGAGAGCGGTAAAGTGGGTAGCGTAACACTTGTAGATGTAAACAGCGGTGAAGAACAAGAATTCAAAACAGATGGTGTCTTCATTTATATCGGTATGTTACCATTATCAAAACCATTTGCAGAACTTGGAATCACGAACGAAAATGGCTACATTGAAACGAACGAACGTATGGAAACGAAAGTTCCTGGTATTTTTGCAGCTGGAGATGTTCGCGAAAAAATGCTTCGTCAAATCGTCACTGCAACTGGCGATGGTAGTATCGCAGCACAAAGTGCACAGCATTATGTGGAAGAATTGTTAGAGGGATTAAAAACTGTAACAGAAAAATAAGGAATGTAATTCCTGTAGAGAAGAAAGCTACCTGTATGGCGGCTTTCTTTTTTTGTTTAAAATGTCAAAAATTCGTCAAAAAAATTTCATATTATAAGCTTTCTTATTGATATACTGGACTTTACGGAAAAATCACTATAAGAAATGAGGAGTTTATTCAGTATGGAATGGCGTAATATATATCGTGGATTTTGTATGGGTGTTAGTGATTTGATTCCTGGTGTGAGCGGCGGAACAATCGCTGTTGTGTTAGGGATTTATGAACAATTACTTGCGGCAATTAGTGGATTCTTTAGTCGTGAATGGAAAAAGCATTTAGCATTTTTAATCCCACTTGCTGCTGGTGTAGCAGCAGCGTTTTTAACGTTAAGTCATGTTATTAAATATTTATTGGCAAATCATAATGAGCCAACTCAGTTTTTCTTTCTCGGTTTAATTATTAGCATTTTACCGATGTTAATGAGAGAAGCGGATGCGAAAGAAACATTTAAAGGAAGTCATGTCGTTTTACTAGTAGTTGCGGCGCTTCTTGTAGCAGTCACAGCTTTCTTTAAGCCAGATAAAGCGGCAGATCCAATTACGACGTTAACAATTTTAAATACAATAGGTCTATTTTTTGCAGGTTGGATGGCTAGTATGGCTATGCTTCTTCCAGGAATTAGTGGATCGTTTATTTTATTAATTATCGGTGTATACCCAACAGCGATTCATGCTTTAACTACATTGAATCTACCTTTAATTGCAGTTATTGGTGCAGGAGTTATCGTTGGGTTCGTTGTAAGTAGTAAAGGAATTAGTTATTTATTAGATCATTATAAAAGCATGACATTTGCTGCAATTATTGGACTTGTTATCGGTTCGATTGCAGTTGTATTTCCTGGTATTCCGGCTAGTGGAATTTCAATCGTAAGCTCAATTATTACGTTTATTTTAGGATTTGCGATTGTATCTTACTTCGGTAAAAAATAGGAAACTCCGTCTAGTTTAATCCTCTTAACGATAAAATCTGTTAAGGGGATTTTTTATTAGCAAATTAGGCAGTTAAATTGCTTGTTGTAGTAGGCTTTTTTACAATGATTGAGTGGGAGGTAGCTTGTTTGTAAAATAGGAGACGGCTAATGTGAAGGGCTAGCTCCTTCGTTGTGACAAACGGTTTTTGATAGTATAATGAAATAAGTATGTAGTGAAGAAATTCGCTGCAAGTAGCTGAGGTGAAGAAACATGCAAAGAGTAACAAACTGTGTGTTAATTAGAGATAATGAAGTACTCTTACTTCAAAAGCCTCGCCGAAATTGGTGGGTTGCACCAGGTGGGAAAATGGAACGTGGTGAGACGGTAAGAGATTCAGTTGTTCGCGAATATCGTGAAGAAACAGGTATTTATTTAAAGAACCCGGCATTAAAGGGGGTCTTCACCTTTGTCATCCAAGAAGGTGATAAAGTTGTTTCTGAATGGATGATGTTCTCCTTTTTAGCGACAGATTTTGCAGGAGAAAACAAGTTAGAAAGCGAAGAAGGCATCATTGGTTGGCATACATTTGATAAAATTGATGATTTAGCAATGGCGCCGGGAGATTATCATATTATTGATTATTTAATTAAAGGAAATGGTATAATCTACGGTACATTTGTATATACACCAGATTTTGAGTTACTTTCATATCGATTGGATCCAAGCTAAACCTTCAAGGAGGGGATACGATGACAGAGAATAATGATATTAAAATGGTAATTATTACAGGAATGTCTGGAGCAGGAAAAACGGTAGCTTTACAAAGTTTTGAAGATTTAGGTTATTTCTGTGTAGACAATTTACCCCCGATGTTATTGCCAAAGTTTATTGAACTTATGGCAGATTCAAAAGGGAAAATGAATAAGGTAGCACTTGGCATTGATTTACGTGGCCGAGAGTTTTTCGAACATTTATGGGGAGCTCTTGATGATTTATCAGAACGTACGTGGATCATTCCTCATATTTTATTTTTAGATGCAAAAGATAGTACGCTCGTAACTCGTTACAAAGAAACGAGACGTTCGCATCCACTTGCACCAACTGGTTTGCCGTTAAAAGGGATTGAAGCAGAGCGTAATTTATTAACAGATATGAAGGCGAGAGCAAATATTGTGCTCGATACGTCTGATTTAAAACCGAAAGAACTACGTGAAAAAATTGTTCATCTGTTTTCAACAGAAACTGAGCAAGCCTTCCGTGTAAATGTAATGTCATTTGGATTTAAGTACGGCATTCCAATTGATGCAGATTTAGTATTTGACGTTCGTTTTTTACCAAATCCATACTATATTCCACATATGAAGCCATTAACAGGACTTGATGAAGAAGTTTCGTCATACGTGCTCAAGTTTAATGAAACGCATAAGTTTTTAGAAAAATTGACGGATCTTATTACTTTCATGCTTCCGCATTATAAACGAGAAGGTAAGAGTCAGCTTGTAATTGCAATTGGGTGTACAGGTGGACAACATCGTTCTGTTACGCTTACAGAATACCTTGGGAAACATTTGAAACCAGAATATAGTGTTCATGTATCTCATCGTGATGTGGAGAAGAGAAAGGGCCATTAAGGGATGAAAAAAGAGAGGAAACCTAGAATTGTCATCATGGGAGGAGGAACTGGACTATCTGTTTTATTACGAGGATTAAAGAAATATCCTGTGGATATTACAGCAGTAGTTACAGTAGCTGACGATGGTGGCAGTTCAGGTAGATTACGTGATGAGCTTGAAATTCCACCCCCAGGCGATATTCGTAACGTCCTAGTTGCGTTATCGGATGTAGAGCCGTTAGTGGAAGCTTTATTTCAGCACCGTTTCACATCTGGAGATGGACTGAAGGGTCATGCGTTAGGGAATTTACTGCTAGCAGGTATGACTTCGATTACAGGAGACTTTTTCCATGCTATTACAGAAACGAGTAAGGTTTTAAATGTAAGAGGGCGTGTATTACCAGCAGCAAATCAAAGTGCTGTGCTTCATGCGGAGCTTGAAGATGGGCGAATTGTAACAGGTGAATCAAAGATCCCGTACTTTGGGAAGAAGATTAATCGTGTCTTTTTAACTCCGGATGATGTAGAACCGTTGTATGAGACGTTGACTGAAATTAAACGAGCTGATTTACTCGTTTTTGGTCCCGGAAGCCTGTACACAAGTATATTGCCGAATCTCGTTGTTAAAAAAATTGGGGACGCTGTTCTTGCTGCAAAGGCGAAGAAGGTATATGTATGTAATGTTATGACGCAAGCGGGCGAAACGATGGGTTATACGGCGTTTGATCATGTGCAGGCATTGCATGATCATCTTGGAATGCCGTTTATTGATACTGCGATTGTGAATAATCATGATATTCCTTGTGAATTACGAACGTTGTATGAAGAGGAAATGTCTGGACCTGTCGTAATCGATGAAGACCGTTTTGTAGAAAATAACATTGATTTAATTCAAGATGCATTAGCGAAGTATGATGATCAAGTTGTAAGGCATGATACATTAAGACTCGCTTCTATTTTATATTCGCTGTTATAAATATGCGTTATCTCTTTATGAGATAACGCTACTCATTCATATAGGACAAGGTTTTTGTTCCGAAATATCGTATAAGGAGGTGTTGACTGTGTCATTTGCATCGGAAACAAAGAAAGAGCTGACGAAGCTTGAAATGAAGGAATGCTGCGAGAAAGCAGAGTTATCAGCATTGCTTCGAATGAACGGGTCACTTTCTTTTTCAAACCGTCGTCTTTCCATTGATATTCAAACAGAGAATGCAGCAATTGCAAGAAGGATTTATACGCTTTTGAAAAAAGGATATGACGTAACGGTGGAATTACTTGTTCGTAAAAAAATGCGACTGAAGAAAAATAATGTATATATCGTGCGGCTTGTTGAAAAATCCCGTGAAATATTAGCAGATCTCCATATTGTCCGAGATGACTTTTCATTTATTCGGAATATATCACAGGAATTGATTCAGAAAAAATGCTGTAAACGATCTTATTTAAGAGGTGCATTTTTAGCAGGTGGTTCAGTAAATAACCCAGAAACATCATCTTATCATTTAGAGGTCTTTTCGTTATACAAGGAACATAATGATTCTATATGTGAACTGATGAACGGATTTGATTTAAATAGTAAGACGTTGGAAAGAAGAAAAGGGTACATCACGTATTTAAAAGAAGCGGAGAAAATTACGGAGTTTTTAAATATTATAGGTGCACATAATGCTCTTTTAAGATTTGAAGATATTCGCATTGTTCGCGACATGCGTAATTCGGTAAATCGCTTAGTGAATTGTGAAACAGCCAATTTAAATAAAACAATTGGTGCAGCACTAAGGCAAATTGAAAATATCCGTTACATTGATGAGACGGTTGGGCTTGATATTTTGCCAGATAAATTAAGAGAAATTGCGCAGTTACGTATTAACTATCAAGATGTAACGTTGAAAGAGTTAGGTGAGATGGTATCCGGGGGGAAAATTAGTAAATCGGGTATTAATCATCGTTTGCGTAAAATCGATGAAATTGCAGAGAAATTACGCGCGGGGGAAACAGTAGCAAAAAAATAAGAGGTTAAAGGGGAAATGGAGCTGTGGTTCAAAAATTGGTTAAAGTTTCATTAAAAAACGGCTTACAAGCACGTCCGGCTGCGTTGTTTGTACAAGAGGCAAATCGTTTTCATTCTGACATTTTCATCGAGAAAGATGGAAAGACAGTTAATGCAAAGAGCATAATGGGGATTATGAGCTTAGCAATTGGATCTGGTAGCATGATAACAATTACAACAGAGGGATCAGATGCAGAAGAAGCTCTAGAAGCGTTAGCTGCATATGTACAGTAAAAAGCTATCGCGAATGTGCGATAGCTTTTTTGTTATATTCGGCGGAGTATAACGAATATGCGAATTACTACATAAAAAAGCGCCCTGTTTGACAGGGCGCTTTCGTTTTTAAGCATATCTAGCTTCAGCGGCTAGAATGTTCGGTGGCTTCGCTTCTTCCGCCGAGGTAAAAAGCACCTCTTTGTCAGAAGCTCCATCCTCCTCACATTCTGAACGAGCCGCTTCCGCTTTAAATTAATTAACGGTTTGTAAAAATTTTATCGATTAAGCCGTATTCTAGTGCTTTTTCTGCTGTCATGAAGTTGTCGCGGTCTGTGTCGCGTTGTAGAACTTCTAGTGGTTGACCTGTGCGATCAGCAAGAATTTGGTTTAGTTTTTCACGTAAGAATAGGATACGTTTTGCAGCGATTTCGATTTCAGTCGCTTGACCTTGTGCCCCACCAAGTGGTTGGTGAATCATAACTTCACTGTTTGGAAGTGCGAAACGTTTTCCTTTTTCCCCCGCTGCAAGTAAGAATGCACCCATAGATGCTGCCATACCGATACAAATTGTTGATACTTGTGGTTTAATAAACTGCATTGTATCGTAAATTGCCATACCCGCTGTAATAGAACCACCAGGGCTGTTGATGTAAATGTGAATATCTTTTTCTGGATCCTGAGATTCTAAGAATAAAAGCTGGGAAACGATTGAGTTTGCTACGTTGTCATCAATTGCGCTACCAAGCATAATGATGCGGTCTTTTAATAGTCGAGAGTAAATATCGTAAGCGCGTTCTCCACGATTTGTTTGTTCAATTACTGTAGGAATTAAATTCATCTGTTATTTCCTCCTTTGAAAGCTTTCTTAGTCTTATAATACAATTATGGTCAATAAAGGTCAAACAAAACCACTTTAAATCAAAAAAATACGTAGTTGTATCATGATTTATTCGCTATATTTTTAAAATTCCCTGCTTATGTATCTTCAACATCATAACCGAATTACATAAATTTAAACGTGATGGGGGCGGGAGGAAAACAAAAGAACGCCTTTTATATAGAAGCGTTCTCTCGGTTCCTATTCTTTTAAAAGATAAGATACTTTATTTAAAATGTTTTCGATTTGTTTTGCATTTTTACTATACATTTCACTAGCTGCTTTTGATTTCGTTTCTAAAGAGAATAATTCAAGATCCGCATTGCATTTTTTTAAGGATGCTAATAATAAAGGTTTATTTTGTGGGGAAGGCATTTGGAGTTTATCATTATAGATGTCAATGGTAAGTTGTCCGTATGAATCAACTTGACCGAGAAAGACATTTTCAATGACAACACCAAGTTTTTCTAATTCAGAGTGCAACCAAGCACGGTTATGTCCACTCGCTGAAAGTGGTTCGTCTAGTACATTACCGTCCATAATGACTGTATGTGTTTCTTTTTCATTTGGTACTTTTAACCCTATATCCTTCGCTGTAAGCGGCTGGCGATCTTTCTTCAATAATACATTTAACTCCCCGCTCGGTTCTAATACAGCAAATTCCACATCAGCTATGTTGAATGCACTTTTTCCTCTGAGAAGCTCGAGTAATTCGTCGCTTGTATATTTTTCTTTTTTTAAATTATCTTCAAGTACTTTACCGTCCTTTATTAAAACGGTGGACTTCCCTTCAAAAAAATCTCTAGCTGTTTTGTTCTTTAAGGAAAGAATACCTGTGAAAAAAGGTACTGCAGCGAAAATAAGTATCGCAAAGACACCATGGAAAAACTTTTGATCTAGCCCTGTAGATACTTGAGCAGCAATATCACCAATTGTCATCCCCGCTATATATTCAAAAAAGGAAAGTTGAGAAATTTGTCTTTTTCCTAACCATTTTGTGATAGCGAATAACATTATTAATATAAATACAGAACGGAGAATGACAAGTGTCCATTCAGGTAGGTGAGACATAGCAATTTCCTCCAGTCTGCTTAAAAACCTTTATATTGAGGTTCTTCACGTTCTAATACTGAAACTCTATTTTTTAAATCAGCGATGACGCTGTCCATTTCTAACATACATTCGTGAAAGACACGTTTTGCTTCTTCATCCGCAGCATTTTGCGAAAGGGTACTTAAGTTAGCTTGGGCGCCCCTTAAGCTAGCAAGACACGTTTTTACACTAGCGATAACAGTCATGAAAACACCTCTTATCCTTTCGGTTTAAATAGTAATGCACCAATGAATCCGAATATGATAGCTGCAGATATACCAGCACTTGTTACTTTAAACATGCCAGTAATTACGCCGACGATTCCGTGTTTTGCAGCTTCTTCCATAGCACCGTGAACGAGGGCGTTACCGAAGCTTGTAATTGGTACCGTTGCCCCAGCCCCAGCGAAATCAATTAATGGTTCATACAAATTAAATCCATCTAATATAGCTCCAGCAACAACGAGTGTTGCCATCGTATGAGCAGGAGTAAGTTTTGCGACATCGAACATAAGTTGACCAATTACACATATAAGCCCTCCAATGACAAAAGCCCAGAAAAAAATCATTGCTTTACACCTCCAAATTCGATCGATACAGCATGAGCGATACATGGAATTGTTTCTTCTTGTTGGAATGTAAGAGGAGATAGTAAAGCACCTGTCGCAACAACTAGTATCTTTTTGAATTCTCCCTTTTTCATTCTGTTTAACAAGTGTCCGTACACGACTGTTGCTGAACAGCCTGGACCACTTCCACCAGCTATTACAGGTTGACCTTCTCTATAAATGAGTAGTCCACAATCTTGAAATTGTTCACTCGTTACTTTCGTCCCATGTTTATGTAATAAGTCATAAGCAATTTCACGGCCAACGTGTCCGAGATCGCCTGTTACGATTAAATCGTAGTAAGTTGCATCAAGTTGTCTTTCTCTTAAATGAGCTTCAATTGTATCGACAGCAGCAGGAGCCATCGCGCCTCCCATATTAAAAGGATCTGTTAGTCCCATATCAATAACTCGTCCAATTGTTGCTGATGTTACTTGCGGACCGTATCCTTCACTGCTCAAAATAGCTGCACCTGCACCAGTTACGGTCCACTGGGCTGTAGGTGGTTTTTGGCCACCATACTCAGTTGGATAGCGGAATTGTTTTTCTACGGCTGTGTTATGGCTTGAGGCACCAGTTAATAAATATTTTGCGCCTTTTGCATTTACAATACTTGCGCCAAGTGCTAATCCTTCCATAGATGTGGAACAAGCACCGAATAATCCGAGATAAGGTGTACCAAGTGTACGGCATGCAAAGCTAGTAGGCGTAATTTGGTTAATTAAGTCTCCAGCGAGTACGAATTGAATATCATCTTTCCGAAGTTTTGCTTTTTCAGTTGCGCGGCTACAAGCTTCTTCAAACAAAATTTTATGTGCTTTTTCGTAAGAGTCTTGTCCAAGCCATAAATCCTCATGAAGGGTATCGAAGTCTGCAGGGATTTTTCCCTTTGCTTCAAAGGGTCCACCGACTACACCTGTTGAGATGATAACTGGTTTGTTTTCGAATACCCATGTTCGGTGTCCTTGTAACATTTACAGCCCTCCCCATTGAAAGAGAATGGTTTTAATAAGAGCGATAACAAAAGCGGAAAATACGCCAAATAAAATAACAGATCCTGCTAGTTTAAACATGTTACCACCGACGCCGAGAACGAATCCTTCTGTACGGTGTTCAATACATGCGGCAATAACGGAGTTGCCAAATCCAGTAACAGGAACTGCGGTACCAGCACCAGCGAATTGCCCAAGGCGATCGTAGACGCCAAATCCCGTTAGTAGCATAGAGATAAAAATAAGAGTTGCAACTGTAGGATTTCCTGCAGACCTTTCAGTGAAATCAAAATAAGTAATATAAAAGGTGGAAATCAGTTGGCCTATTAGACAAATTAATCCCCCGACGAAAAAGGCTTTTATGCAATTTTTTAAAACAGGACGCTTCGGTTCGCGCTGTTGTTCGAATTTTTTATATTCCTGTTGTACAGGTGTTAAATTTTTATCTTTACTAGACATTTGAATCCTTCCTTCTCTTTTAGAAAGCTTAAATATTAGATTCCATTTCTGATTGAATGAGTTTCAATTGTTTTTTAATTCCATCCTTACTTACTTTCTTTTTCTTAATTTTGTTCTCAAGTTCTTCTATGAGCATAAAGATCTTTTTGTCTGTACTTACACGAATATCAAAAGTGGGATTTTCGTCACTTAGCATCTTTTTTAATTTGCTTCGTAAAGGCTTTAAACCAAATCTTTCGTGATGTTCAGGTTTGACGGCTATGTAAAAATCTAAATTTGTATTAACTGCGGTAGCTTGTATAATTCCATCCATAGCGAGAGCTTTTTTCTTAGCTTCTTGCGATATAGATTGATTAAAGGATTCTGTACTCATTTTTGTTAACTTTGGGCCTTTTTCTTCTTTCGTTCGTTTTGCTTCTTCTTTCTTTACCTTTTTATCTAATGGGCTATTATCGCATCCAGTAAGTGAACCGAATAGAAGCAAAAATAACGCGGCTATGAGTCCGATTTTTCGCATTATAATCATTCCATTTCTATTGCGTTATGTAATTTTAGAGAAAAAGGATGATTGCATATCATCCTTTTTCTCTAACTGTGTACCATTAGATGAAATGGTACTTCCGGTTATTGTTGTGAATATTGTGGTTCTTCTTGTTGGACTTCTTCAACACGTGGGTTTAAAGAGTCGATAATTGTTTGTGTTTGCTGCGCAGCTGTTTGGAAAAGTTGCTTAGCTTGTTGGTTATCTGTATCAAGAGCGAATCCCTCTAAGCTAGCTTGTGCACTTTTTAATCCAGAAACAGTTTGCTTTAGTTTTGTAATTACAGTCATTTAATGAAGCCCCCTTTGGAATGTCAATTCAAAGATTATAATTTGTGATTTGGGGTGAATTTATGATTGGAAAATTTAGGGGGTGTGTGGAATGAAAAGCACAACTAAATATGTATGTAATCATTTTTCAGGAGTACAAAGGAGAGCGGGGATATTTTTATTGATTTAGATGGGTTTTATTGCTATTATATGAAGAGAAAATAACTGTTTTTAAATCATGCGCCCATAGCTCAGTCGGATAGAGCGGTGGTTTCCGGTACCACGTCTGCCGGGGGTTCGAATCCCTCTGGGCGCGTTAAAAAGTCCTAACTTACATTTTGTAGGTTAGGACTTTTTTTATTCCCCTCTTGTTATATCTAGTTATAGGAATTACTATTAGTATGTGGTAATAATAAATTAGGATCATTATTTTCTTTCAATATTATTCATTTTTCGGTTGTAAGATATAAATTTCATTAATACATATAAATTAATAATATTTTGGAATGGGTGTCTGCGTTAGGATTCTCCTTTTACCAAACTTATTGTACAATAGAAACAAGGGGGAGATTAGTTTGAAGGCAAGTCTTTTACAAGAACAAAGCTTACGTTTGGCAATGACACAAGAGTTAAGGCAAGCGATTACAATGCTCCAGTATAATGTACAAGAATTATCGGAGTTTTTGTATGAGCAATCGTTAGAGAATCCCCTTATTGAGTTAGGTGGTTTTGAAAGGGAGAAGAAAAAGAGCTCTAACACAAGTAAAAGTACCAGCAAACAAGTCGACAATCAAATGGAAATCTACAGTGTAGATTCGACAACGATTCAGCAACATTTATTAGATCAAATACAGTATTATAAAATAGATGAAGCAGAGCGAAAGACAGCTTCTTTCATCATTATGAACATGGATGGGAATGGATACTTACAAGAAACGAATGAAGAATTAGCAGAGTTACTTTCTGCGCCAATTGACGTGGTAGACAGTTCTATACAACTTGTTCAATCATTAGAGCCAGCAGGGGTAGGGGCGCGTAATATTCAGGAATGTCTATCCCTTCAATTGAAGCGCTTACAAAGAAGGGATGGATTGGCTGAAGAAATTGTGGATGAACATTTCGCTTATTTCATTAAGAAAGATTGGCGCAAGCTCGTTCAAGTTATGAAGTGTAGCAATGAAGAATTACAGGATGCTGTAAACTGCATTACATCATTGCAGCCGAAACCAGGGCTTGCATTTTCATCTGATAAACCGCTTTATATTGCTCCTGATATGGCTGTGAAAAAAGACGGTGATCGTCTCGTTTTACAAATGAATGAACGGAATATGCCAAGAATTGAAATTCATTCAGAATATAGTGCGCTTCTTCATAATAGTGAAAGCGAAGTTGCTTCGTATGTATCTGAAAAGTATCAACATGTGCAATGGATTATGCGCAGTTTGAAACAGAGAAAGCAAACACTTTTACAAGTGATGAGTATTATTATGGAAAAACAACGTGATTTCTTCTGGAAAGGTCCAGAGCATTTAAAACCACTCGCTTTAAAAGAAGTTGCGGAAGAGTTAAGTGTACATGAATCTACGATTAGCCGTGCAACACGTAATAAATATGTGCAAACGCCGCACGGGTTGTTTGAAATGAAATCGTTCTTTAGTAACGCTGTTGCTACAACGGAGGATGAGGCTGTTTCTACTAAACGTGTAAAGAGGTTCATTCAAACGCTTGTTGAGGCAGAAAATAAGAAAAAGCCACTTTCAGATCAAAAGATTTCAAAATTATTAGAAGAAGAGCATGAAATCGTTATTTCTCGAAGAACAGTTGCAAAATATAGAGAACAAATGCATATTCCCGCTTCGTCTCTAAGAAAAACAATTGGATAGGTGAAGAAGATGAAAGTTGTACTATATACAAAAAAAGATTGTGGTCTTTGTGAAAAGGCGAAACAAGTTTTGAAAGAAGTGCAATGTGAATATTCTTTTCAGATCGAGGAAATAGATATATATGAAGATGATGACCTTTTAGAGCAATATCACCTTATGATTCCAGTCGTAAAAATAGACGGAAAACAAGTAGAATATGGTAACATTCACAAAGGTGTCATAATAAACTATATAAACAATGCAGTTAAGAGTTGAATAAGTTTCTATCTCCTGTTACAATAATACACGTAGCAGGGATTATTTTTTTTAACCTATGTGGGACATAAAATGTCACTACGGGACACAAAGTGACCACAAGAGGAAGTGAACCAATGTAGTGAGGAGAAAAAATATGCGCTCATGGATTCAGAATACAAAAAAATTATTACCTGATCTGCTACCTGTTATGCAAACAAGAATGCAAATTCTTCAGTACATTAGGCTTATGCAGCCCATTGGAAGAAGAAACTTATCTGCAAGTCTTGGTATGACAGAACGAGTATTGCGAAGTGAAGTGCAAGTTTTGAAAGAACAAAACTTAGTTCACGTCGCTTCTTCTGGAATGACTTTGACAGAAGAAGGAACAACTTTAGTTCTTGCTTTGGAAGACTTTATGAAAGAAATTTCCGGGTTAAAGGTTTTAGAAAAACAACTTAAGGAAACATTAGACTTGGATGAAGTTTTCGTTGTCCCTGGTGATAGTGATGAATCACCTTGGGTCAAACTGGAGATGGGCCGTGCTTGTGTGACTTGTATAAAAGACCGTCTGACAGCGAATAATATCGTTGCTGTGGCTGGAGGAACAACGCTAGCTGCTGCTGCGGACATGATGCAACTTGACTGCAAAGATTTACATATGCTATTTGTCCCAGCTCGTGGTGGAATTGGAGAAGGTGTTGAATTAGAAGCCAATACCATTTGTGCCAAAATGGCGCAAAATACGATGAGCAATTATCGCTTATTGTATGTTCCGGATCACGTTAGTAGCGAAGCATATGCGTCTATTGTGACAGAGCCTTCCGTGAAAGAAGTTCTTGAGTTGATTCGATCTTCCAATATCGTCATTCATGGAATTGGTGATGCGTTAACAATGGCACGTCGCAGAAATACTTCAGAAGCAGATTGGTTAAAGATTCAAGCGAGCGAAGCAGTTGGCGAAGCTTTCGGTTACTACTTTAATGAACAAGGGAATGTTGTTCATAAAGTAAGAACAGTTGGTATGCAACTAGAGGATTTACAACATGTATCTCACGTTGTTGCAGTCGCTGGAGGTTCTTCGAAGGCAAAAGCAATACAGGCTGTAATTAAACAAGGGCACACTTCAATTCTAATTACAGATGAAGGTGCAGCAAAACAGTTAACAAAGGGTATTACCCTTTAATATAATCCCCCAAGGAGGAAATTCAAATGACTAAAATTGGTATTAATGGATTTGGACGTATCGGACGTAACGTATTCCGCGCAGCTCTTAACAACTCTGAGGTAGAAGTAGTAGCAATCAACGACTTAACAGATGCTAAAACATTAGCTCACCTTTTAAAATATGACACAGTTCACGGAACTTTAAATGCAGAAGTATCTGCTAACGAAAACAGCATCGTTGTTAACGGTAAAGAAATTAAAGTTATCGCTGAGCGTGACCCAGCTCAATTACCATGGAGCGACTACGGAGTAGAAGTAGTAGTAGAATCTACTGGTCGTTTCACTAAAAAATCAGACGCTGAGAAACACTTAGGTGGATCAGTTAAGAAAGTTATCATCTCAGCTCCAGCTTCTGACGAAGATATCACTGTAGTTATGGGTGTTAACCACGAACAATACGATGCAGCTAACCACAACGTAGTATCTAACGCTTCTTGTACTACAAACTGTCTAGCTCCATTCGCTAAAGTATTAAACGAAAAATTCGGCGTAAAACGCGGAATGATGACAACAATTCACTCTTACACTAACGACCAACAAATCTTAGACTTACCACACAAAGATTTACGTCGTGCTCGTGCAGCAGCTGAAAACATGATCCCAACATCTACTGGTGCTGCTAAAGCTGTAGCATTAGTATTACCAGAACTTAAAGGTAAATTAAACGGTGGCGCTGTACGTGTTCCAACTGCTAACGTTTCTCTTGTTGACTTAGTTGTTGAACTTGACAAAGAAGTAACAGTTGAAGAAGTAAACGCAGCATTCAAAGCAGCAGCTGAAGGCGAATTAAAAGGTATCCTTGGATACAGCGAAGAGCCATTAGTATCTATCGACTATAACGGATGCACAGCTTCTTCTACAATCGATGCATTATCTACAATGGTAATGGAAGGTAACATGGTTAAAGTACTTTCTTGGTACGATAACGAAACTGGTTACTCTAACCGTGTAGTAGACTTAGCTGCATACATGACTTCTAAAGGTCTTTAATTCTTAAGTATATAAGCAATCAATGACAAAACGAGGGAGAGGGTTTGTTCCCTCTCTCTCTTCTTTCGTTTTAGAAGCAAATGTGTTAAGCTTTTGAATGGGTTTTGTCAATCCTAACTAGTAGTCGGAGGGAAATCCAATGAACAAAAAATCAATTCGTGACGTAGATTTAAAAGGTAAGCGTGTATTTTGCCGTGTTGATTTCAACGTACCTATGAAAGAAGGCAAAATTACAGATGAAACTCGTATCCGTGCAGCTCTTCCTACAATTCAATATTTAGTAGAGCAAGGTGCGAAAGTTATTTTAGCAAGCCACTTAGGCCGTCCAAAAGGTCAAGCAGTAGAAGAATTACGTCTTACTCCAGTAGCAGCACGTTTAGGCGAGCTTCTTGGTAAAGATGTTAAGAAAGCAGACGAAGCATTCGGACCAGTTGCACAAGAAATGGTTGCAGCAATGAACGAAGGCGACGTATTAGTTCTTGAAAACGTACGTTTCTATGCGGGCGAAGAAAAGAACGATGCAGAACTTGCGAAAGAATTTGCAGCTCTTGCTGATATCTTCGTAAACGATGCATTCGGTGCAGCTCACCGTGCTCACGCTTCTACAGCAGGAATCGCAGACTACCTACCAGCAGTATCTGGTTTATTAATGGAAAAAGAGTTAGAGGTATTAGGTAAAGCACTTTCTAACCCAGAACGTCCATTCACAGCTATCATCGGTGGTGCGAAAGTAAAAGATAAAATCGGTGTAATTCGTCATCTATTAGACAAAGTAGATAACTTAATCATCGGTGGCGGACTTGCTTACACATTCGTTAAAGCTTTAGGTCATGAAATTGGTCTATCTCTATGTGAAGACGACAAGATTGAACTAGCTAAAGAGTTTATGCAACTTGCAAAAGAAAAAGGCGTAAACTTCTATATGCCAGTTGATGTTGTAATCACAGAGGAATTCTCTGAAACTGCAACAACTCAAATCGTTGGTATCGACTCTATTCCTTCTAACTGGGAAGGCGTGGACATCGGTCCTAAAACACGTGAAATTTACGCAGATGTAATTAAAAACTCTAAGCTTGTTGTATGGAATGGACCAATGGGTGTATTCGAAATGACTCCATTCTCTGAAGGTACAAAAGCAGTAGGACAAGCATTAGCAGATGCAGAAGATACATACTCTGTTATCGGCGGTGGTGACTCTGCAGCAGCTGTTGAAAAATTCGGTATGGCTGATAAAATGAGCCACATTTCTACTGGCGGCGGTGCGTCATTAGAATTCATGGAAGGTAAAGAGCTTCCAGGTGTAGTTTGTCTTAACGACAAATAAGTAGCAGCCAAAGAAAAAGGACGGTGTAAAGCATGCGTAAACCAATTATCGCAGGTAACTGGAAAATGAATAAAACTCTATCTGAAGCAGTTAGCTTCGTAGAGGAAGTTAAAGGTCAAATCCCAGCAGCTTCAGCTGTTGATGCAGTAGTTTGCTCTCCAGCTCTATTCTTAGAGCGCTTAGTAGCAGCGACTGAAGGAACTGACTTACAAGTAGGTGCACAAAACATGCACTTCGAAAAAAATGGTGCATTCACTGGCGAAATTAGCCCAGTAGCACTTAGCGACTTAAAAGTAGGCTACGTAGTACTTGGCCACTCTGAGCGTCGTGAAATGTTTGCTGAAACAGACGAGTCAGTAAACAAAAAGACGCTTGCAGCATTTGAACATGGTTTAACACCAATCGTTTGCTGTGGTGAGACTTTAGAAGAGCGCGAAAGCGGAAAAACATTTGATCTAGTAGCAGGTCAAGTGACAAAAGCACTTGCAGGTTTAACAGAAGAGCAAGTTAAAGCAACTGTTATCGCTTATGAGCCAATCTGGGCTATCGGTACAGGTAAATCTTCTTCTTCTGCAGATGCAAATGAAGTATGTGCGCACATCCGTAAAGTTGTTGCAGAAGCTGTTTCTCCAGAAGCTGCAGAAGCTGTTCGTATTCAATACGGCGGTAGCGTAAAACCAGAAAACATTAAAGAGTATATGGCACAATCTGACATCGACGGCGCTTTAGTTGGCGGTGCTAGCTTAGAGCCTGCTTCGTTCTTAGGTCTTCTGGGGGCGGTAAAATGAGAAAGCCAACAGCTTTAATCATTCTTGACGGTTTCGGACTACGTGAAGAAACTTACGGGAATGCTGTAGCACAAGCTAAGAAACCTAATTTTGATGGTTACTGGAACAAATTCCCTCACACAACGCTTACAGCTTGCGGTGAGGCAGTAGGTCTTCCAGAAGGTCAAATGGGTAACTCAGAGGTTGGTCACTTAAATATCGGTGCTGGCCGCGTAGTATATCAAAGCTTAACACGCGTAAACGTTGCAATTCGTGAAGGCGAGTTCGATAAGAACGAAACTTTCCAAAATGCAATTAAAAGCGTGAAAGAAAAAGGTACTGCTCTTCATTTATTCGGTTTACTTTCTGACGGTGGTGTGCACAGTCACATGAACCACATGTTTGCTCTTCTTCGCTTAGCAGCAAAAGAAGGCGTGGAGAAAGTATACATCCATGCATTCTTAGATGGCCGCGATGTCGGACCAAAAACAGCAAAAGGTTATATCGATGCAACAAATGAAGTGATTAAAGAAACAGGAGTAGGACAATTCGCGACTATCTCTGGTCGTTATTACTCCATGGACCGTGACAAGCGTTGGGATCGCGTAGAAAAATGTTACCGTGCTATGGTGAATGGTGAAGGCCCTACTTATAAATCAGCACATGAGTGTGTAGAAGACTCATATGCAAATGGTATCTATGATGAATTCGTATTGCCGTCTGTCATTGTTAATGAAGATGAAACGCCAGTTGCAACAATCAATGATGATGATGCAGTTATCTTCTATAACTTCCGTCCAGACCGTGCAATTCAAATTGCTCGTGTATTTACAAACGAAGACTTCCGTGAGTTCGATCGTGGTGAAAAAGTACCTCACATTCCTGAATTCGTTTGTATGACACACTTCAGTGAAACTGTAGATGGTTACGTGGCATTCAAGCCAATGAACCTTGATAACACATTAGGTGAAGTTGTTGCGCAAGCGGGATTAAAGCAACTTCGCATCGCGGAAACTGAAAAGTATCCGCACGTTACATTCTTCTTTAGCGGTGGTCGTGAGGCTGAATTCCCAGGAGAAGAGCGTATTTTAATTAACTCACCAAAGGTTGCAACATATGACTTAAAACCTGAGATGAGCATTTACGAAGTAACGGACGCTTTAGTAAATGAAATCGAAAATGATAAACATGATGTTATCATTCTTAACTTTGCGAACTGTGATATGGTTGGCCATTCTGGGATGATGGAACCAACAATTAAAGCAGTAGAAGCAACTGACGAATGTTTAGGAAAAGTTGTAGAAGCGATTCTTGCAAAAGATGGTGTAGCACTTATTACTGCTGACCACGGTAATGCTGATCAGGAGTTAACTGCTGATGGTGGACCAATGACAGCTCACACAACTAACCCGGTTCCTTTCATCGTTACAAAAAATGATGTAGAGCTTCGTGAAGGTGGTATTTTAGGAGATATCGCCCCAACAATGCTAACACTTTTAAATGTGGAACAACCGAAAGAAATGACAGGTAAAACAATTATCAAATAATTTATGTAAATAAAAGGAGAGAATTTATTATGCCAACAATTATTGATGTTTACGCTCGCGAAGTCCTTGACTCTCGTGGTAACCCAACTGTAGAAGTAGAAGTTTACACAGAAAGCGGCGCATTCGGACGCGCTATCGTACCAAGTGGTGCATCTACTGGTGAGCACGAAGCAGTAGAATTACGTGACGGTGACAAATCTCGTTACCTAGGTAAAGGTGTTGTTAACGCAGTAAACAACGTTAACGAAATTATCGCTCCAGAAATCGCTGGTTTCGACGTAACTGACCAAGCTGGTATCGACCGTGCTATGATCGAATTAGATGGCACTCCAAACAAAGGTAAACTAGGCGCTAACGCTATCCTTGGTGTATCTATGGCAGTAGCTCACGCAGCAGCTGACTATGTAGGTCTTCCATTATACCGTTACCTTGGTGGATTCAATGCAAAACAATTACCAACTCCAATGATGAACATCATCAACGGTGGTTCTCACGCTGATAACAACGTTGACTTCCAAGAGTTCATGATCTTACCAGTTGGTGCTCCAACATTCAAAGAATCAATCCGTATGGGTGCTGAAGTATTCCATGCATTAAAAGCTGTATTACATGACAAAGGTCTTAACACTGCAGTAGGTGACGAAGGTGGATTCGCTCCAAACCTTGGTTCTAACCGTGAAGCATTAGAAGTAATCATCGAAGCTATCGAAAAAGCTGGTTACAAAGCTGGCGAGAACGTATTCTTAGGAATGGACGTTGCTTCTTCTGAGTTCTACAACAAAGAAACTGGTAAATATGACCTTGCAGGCGAAGGCCGTACTGGCTTAACTTCTGCAGAAATGGTTGATTTCTACGAAGAGCTTTGCAAAGACTTCCCAATCATCTCTATCGAAGATGGTTTAGACGAAAACGACTGGGACGGCCACAAGTTATTAACTGAGCGTCTTGGAAGCAAAGTTCAATTAGTTGGTGACGACTTATTCGTAACTAACACTCAAAAACTTGCTGAAGGTATCGAAAAAGGTATCTCTAACTCAATCTTAATTAAAGTTAACCAAATCGGTACTTTAACTGAGACTTTCGAAGCAATCGAAATGGCTAAACGTGCTGGTTACACAGCAGTTGTATCTCACCGTTCGGGTGAAACTGAAGATGCTACAATCGCTGACATCGCAGTTGCAACTAATGCTGGCCAAATCAAAACTGGTTCTATGAGCCGTACTGACCGTATTGCTAAGTACAACCAATTATTACGCATCGAAGACGAACTAGGCGAAATCGCTGTTTACGATGGTTTAAAATCTTTCTACAATCTTAAAAAATAATTGTAGAAAATAAAAAAATCGACTGAACTTTGTCATACAAAGCAATTTGCTAACGCTTGAATTGAGCAATGCGGAAGCAAATACTTGGTCGTACAAAAACCTCTTGTTTATGTGTAAATTCACATGGGCAGGAGGTTTTTTGTTTTGCTCAAAGATTTGTTGAAGGAATTCGTATTTGATTTGAAAATCAAGAACTATTCCGAGAGGACAATCAACACGTACAATTACAATGTGGGACAGCTTATAACATATTTGGACGAGCACCATGAAGTAGATGATGTAGAAGACATTGCCACATTTCATATTAAGAAATTTGTACAACATCAAATTAGCTCAGGGAAAAAAGCCAATTACATTAATACATTGATTAAATCGTTGAGGAGCTTTTATAAATACTTGATGAATGAAGAATATGTGGGCGTAAACATCATGAACAAAATAAAGTTGCTTAAAGAAGACGTGGAAGTAATAAAAACGTTCACAGATGATGAAGTGGCGAAGATGATTGAAGCTTACGATTTTAAAACGTATTTGAACGCACGAAATAAAGTAATAATAGCAATGTTTGTGGATACTGGCATGAGGATGAGCGAGCTAATTAACTTACAATCTGATTGGGTATACGATATGAATTTGCGGATTATGGGAAAAGGTTCAAAATGGAGGTTCGCCCCAATAAGCTTAATGCTGAAGAAATACATGATACGTTATGAACGAATAAAAGTTAATTACTTTAAAAATAAAACATTGGAACATGACAATTATTTTCTATCGAGAGCTGGTAAACCGATATGTACCGTACAAATTGAAAACATCGTTAAAATCGCTGGCTTGCGTGCTGGCGTTTCGTGAAGACATTCGTTGTTCACACCGCACACGTTACGTCATTACGCCATTCAGTCGAACCTTAGAAACGGCTTAGACCTGTATTCATGCTCGAAGATTGCTGGTCATGAAAATATTCAAGTGACAAAATGAAGTTATTGGACATGCCAACTGCGGATTATATCGAAAGCATTCTACGGGGCTATTGATATGAACAGACGTTTAACAATGACGATGATAAATATGTTAATGGCTAAATACAGTAATCGGAATGTACCAATGGTTCACACATATTTGAAATGGTATCTTGACCCAAATGAAAAGTTCAATCTTGTGAACGATTTAGAAATGACCGCTGAGGTGTTAATGGAACAAGGAGTCACATTATTGATTGACCTGATTTCCAATATTGATTGGAAAATCGCAAGAATCTTATATGCGTTATGCGATGAGTACCGCTACCCATATGGATACCAAATGATATTGGAACGGAAAACGGATATTCGAAAAGGAGGAGCTACAGCGTGAAATTACCAATTAGGGGAGAAGTACAAATGAGGAAAAAGAAAGAACCTATAAAAGTTATATACAAATACAGCTTGTTTCAATACTTGGTGAAAAATGATTGTCAATTCTTGTATTCCACACGTAATAGAAGCAAATCTGAATGGCAATGCCACATGTTCCTTCATGATGAAAGATTGGACCAAGCTTTAGACAAGTACCCAAACGAAAGGTATGTGAACGGTGAAAAGTACAGTAGATTTTGAGCGGGTGAAAACAATATTGTTATTCGTGTCGGTAATAATAATGATGTTAATGTTCGCCATGACCGTGTGGGGCGATTTGTTTCATAAAGATGATGAAACGATAAAGCAAGAACAAGAACGTGAGGAACGACGACTACAACGTTTAGAAATGATTAAGGATATGAAATGATGGCACTGTAACTTGAAGTTATAGTGCCATTTATTATTTCTACAAAATGTATTGAATATTAATATTCAATACATAAATAAATAAAAACTCTCGAAAGAGAGTTTTATTATTTTAAATAAAATACGTCTGTGTTAAACGTTCCTAAATATTCAGAACCTGCACCTGAATCTGTTGTTTTAAGCGTATCGACTTTCAAGCGATATGTGCCTTTTTCAGTAATGCCTACACCTTTGTAATTAAGTTTGCCAATGTCAATGCTCATTCCTACATATTCTCCAGGTAAAAACCAAGAAATTAAAGGATTGTTCACATTTACCCATACGCCATTTTTCAAAATTTGTGGTTGCATACGAAGCTCAACTTCATAATCTTTGTTGTCATTTTTGATTTTAATATGCACCCATTCATTAGTGCCAACATACCAATTCGCGTGTGTTGTGTTTACGCTAGCTCCATAACCTGAAGCTGCTGCTACTTTTGATACAGGTTTAGCTAACTCAAGAGTAGCTAAACCTCCTAATGCGATTGCTGAAGCCAACATTGTCATACCGATTTTCTTTTTCATTGTTTTCATGTGAAATTCCTCCCAATTTGTAATTAATTATTTGCTGATTGTGAATATGTTGCCAGTGAAATATGAATAATAAGATTTTCCTTCAAATTCATAACCGTATTGCATTACCGCCACATAATTACCTGGGTCGTACGCTGTTGTGATTTGTGTTGTAAATGTAGCTGAATTTTCAGCTGGGTCTGAATCAGTAATTGTTTTGTAACGAGCTAATGACATATCGTCCATTACACGATAGATTTTAACCGTTGCCCAATCTCCGCCACCAATTACTTCTCTAGCTGTGATTGTTTGTCCTTGTTTTAAATTGCCAAAGTTTAAATCAGCGTTGTTTGATAAATTATGTAACTGTGGGAATGTTTTGTAAGGCCAATCATCAGCTACAGCTGCTTGTGCTTGTATTGAAGGTTGTAATAATTCTACTGCTGTAAATCCACCGAATGCTAAAGCTCCTGCTAACGCTACTGATTTGAATCTGTTGATTTTAAATGTCATTTGTGCTTCCCCCAGAATTTTGTAATTGTGAAGCAGCTTTTACCGTCAAGCTCAGGACGGTGAAGCTTATTTCTTGCGTTTGAAGCTATGTGCAGGCTTTCCTTTTTTACCTTTTGCAACGTAAGGAGTTCTAAATTATCAATACTTTCCAAACTAATAAAACATTCATTTAAATCCCCAGGATTTAAATGAATCACATTCTACAGGATTTAAATGAATCACATTCTACAGGATGTGAAGTAATAACGTGATACTCTTTTTGTGATTTAAAAAGTTTCTTTCATAAAAAATGCTCTTGTAACATCTATTCTGTGCATTTCCCTACCTTCGAGGCCAATGTGAATCTCCTGTGTTTCTGGTTCAAAATATCTGAAAAAAGAACTTTTATGTGTATTACCAATTCCTTTATCACCATGCTTATTTTCCAAATTTAAAAAATCCCTGTGTTGCAAAAATATAAATTCCCTTCTAAAAACATTTAAACGTGTTCTGGTCTGAATAGTTTGATGAACATTACAAGAACCCCTTTTTAGATTAATTCCATTATATCACAATTAAGGGATATATACTCTTTTTTGTTATAAATTTTATTTATAACATTTGAAGGAAATTATAACCGTTTGTCAAAATGTATATCCTGAAGGGTGGTATTAAAAAAATAAAACATTATAAATTAATATAACATTTAAATGATGGTGAAACTTGGGACGAAAAAATTCAGGATGCCCAATTAAATGATGACCAAATTGCGTTTATGTTGAATCATTTTCGAAGTTCAGAAGGTATGGAAGTAGAATGTCAATCAACAGGTGAGAAAAGAAAAGTGAGTGAAATTAAATCAATTGAATTAGTATTTTAATGTAAAACATCCTTGCGGGGATGTTTTTTTATTTTCATTTATATATGAAGAAAATCGACTTGATGAAAAAATTCTAAAAAAGATGATGTGGCTATCCTTCCCAAAAAATTCCTTTCAATATAATAATCGTGTAATGAAAAACAAAAAAGAAACGAGGATGTTATTATGAAAAATTTAACAGTAGAATCGGCATTAAAAGTAAATTACATGAAGGAATTTGTTATGCTTACGGAATTGGAGCGACAATTACAACGTGGCAACATTGATTACTGGGTTGGAGAAGATTGTGGCGAAGTAGGATAGGCTGTATCAACTGAATTTTGGCAAGATTTGTTGAGAATCAGTCATGACAATAAAGGGGGATTCATAGTAAGTAAACATCGAATCATCAAGAAGGGCTAATATCGGCATCGTGTCATGAAAAGGACAACCTTGTAAATATGGTAAAGCATTTTTGCAATATCCATAGTAGTAATGAGCGAATAGTGGCTTGACGAGAGGTGCTTTTCCTTTTGTATGAATGAGGTAGTAAGATTTTGCTTTATTAAAATAGTATCTATTAAAAATCAGAAAATAAAAACTTTTAATAATAGGTCAATGTTTTTGACGTAAATTATGTCCGGAAACGCAGTCATATCAAGGTTGTAAGCGTATAACATAGGCGGTTTTTGTTGTCAAGTTGATAAATTGCAGGTTTTTACAATTTATACTATGATAAAGATATTAATAGAAGATCGTATATAAATATGAGGGATGATGAACATGAAATTTACAAAGATTCTTGTCCAAATTGCTGCTCTTTACGTGTTTTATATGGTTGGAACTTGGGGACAAGAAATGTTAAATATTCCGATTCCAGGAAGTTTGATTGGGATGTTTCTTTTACTTGTTTTACTTAGTCTAAAAGTTCTTCCAGTGAAGTGGTTTGATTTAGGAGCAGAAACACTCGTTGCGATTATGCCTTTTTTATTGATTCCGCCAACGCTTGGCTTAATGAATTACGGTGCTTTTTTTATGAGTAAAGGAATTTCTCTTTTCATTACAGTTGTAGCGAGTACGTTTTTAATTATTATTGTCGCAGGACATACAGGACAATATCTTGCGAATAGAAAGGAAAAAGAGACACAATGAGCCAAATATTAGTCGGAATTGGTTGGGTTCTTCTTACGGTGCTATTATATCAATTATCTAAAAAAATCTATAAGTTGTTTCCAACGCCATTTACTATTCCAATGCTCGTAGCAACAGCGTTAATGGTTGTCTTATTTATGGTGCTTGATATACCATATCAACAATACATGCAAAGTGGCGGTGGCTGGATTGCAAAACTTCTTGGACCCGGGGTTGTAGCTTTTGCGATTCCACTTTATAAACAACGTCACGTGTTGCAAAAATATATTGTACCGATTGCTGGTGGGGTAATAGTCGGGACAACAGTTGCGATTGCAAGTGATTTCATCATCGCTTCACTTATGGGGACAGATAAAAGCTTAATTTTATCTTCTCTACCAAAATCAGTGACAATGCCAGTTGCGATGAGTGTGTCAGAACAAGTTGGTGGTGTGCCATCATTAACAGCAGCTTTCGTAGTTATCGCGGGTATTACTGGAACGATTACAGGACCAATTTTATTGAAATGGAGCCGTGTTACAAACTCTGTTGGTAAAGGAATTGGTTTTGGATGTGCTTCTCACATTATGGGTGTTATGAGAGCCATGAAAAATAACGAGCACGAAGGTGTTATTGGATCGGTAACAATGACATTAACAGCAATTTTAACATGTTTGCTTGGACCGTTATTTGCAATGATGTTTATGTAATATAGAAAAGCGAGAGCTATAGAACGGCTCTCGCTTTTCTATAGGATTTATGCTAACATTTAAACTAACTGAATCTTTGTGGGAGGTACGCCAAGTGCATACGTTATTATCAGTTTTACTTATTATTGTATCGATTTTAATGATTGTTATGGTACTTATGCAGTCTAGTAATAGCTCAGGCCTTTCAGGTGCTATTTCAGGTGGTGCAGAGCAATTGTTTGGTAAGCAAAAAGCACGTGGAATTGAAGCGGTATTAAACCGTATTACAGTTGTTTTAGCTGTACTATTCTTCGCACTGACAATTGGTGTTACGTACTTAAATTTATAAAATTAAAAAGGAGAAGCGTTAGCTAATTCATGCTAACGCTTCTCCTTTTTGTTTATTTTACATTTCATTATTTAAAAAAGTTTCTAATTAGATTATAGAAATGGAACTATGGTAAACTAAGGATAGAAACAATACGACTAGATTACAGAAGAGAAAGAGGAGAAATACATGATGAAATTAGCATCTCCGAAACCATTTACATTTGAAGGTGGAGACCGCGCTGTTTTATTATTACATGGATTCACAGGAAACTCAGCTGATGTACGTATGCTTGGCCGTTTTTTAGAAAAGAAAGGCTATACTTGCCATGCGCCAATTTATAAAGGACACGGTGTACCACCAGAACAACTTGTTCATACAGGTCCTGAAGACTGGTGGAAGGATGTAATGAATGCTTATCAGCATTTAAAAGATCAAGGTTACGAGAAGATTGCTGCGGTTGGATTATCATTAGGCGGAGTATTCTCATTAAAGCTTGCTTATACATTACCGATTTTAGGTGTTGTACCAATGTGTGCACCGATGTACATTAAGAGTGAAGAAATTATGTATCAAGGTATATTGGCATATGCTCGCGAATATAAAAAACGTGAACAAAAATCACCAGAGCAAATTGAGCAGGAAATGTTTGAATTTAAACAGACACCAATGAATACATTAAAAGCATTACAAGATTTAATTCGTGACGTACGCAATAATGTGGATATGATTTATGCTCCAACGTTCGTTGTACAAGCACGCCATGATGAGATGATTAATACAGATAGTGCTAACATTATTTATAATGGTGTAGAATCCACGTTAAAAGATATTAAATGGTATGAAGACTCTACGCATGTCATTACGCTTGATAAACAGCGTGACGAGCTACACGAAGATGTATATAACTTCTTGGAGCAACTAGATTGGTAAGATCTAGTTGCCTCTTTTTTTCATAGGGATATTTTGATGAAAACTGTAACGTTTAATTGGTTCCATGTATAGAAAGAATGAAAAGTGAACATTAATAGAAGTTTCACTTTATACATCCACCATCTTTCGGATACACTAAATAATATGAGGGTTTAAAGGAGGTATTTCTACTTGGAAGAAATCATTCAAGAACATATTGATAAATTGTTACTATTTATGAGAGAAGAAGCGTATAAGCCGCTAACGATACAAGAATTAGAAGCTGCATTTGGAATTGAAGGTTCCGAAGGGTTTAAAGATTTTGTGAAGGCACTTGTTATGATGGAAGAAAAGGGACTTGTTGTTCGTACACGTAGTAATCGTTACGGTCTTCCAGAAAAGATGAATTTAGTGCGCGGTAAATTAATCGGGCACGCACGTGGTTTTGCTTTCGTTGTTCCGGAAGAGAAGAAAACTGGAGACGATGATCTTTTTGTCCCACCTACGGAATTAAATGGTGCGCTTCATGGTGATACCGTATTAGCGCGTGTTAGCTCACAATCTAGTGGATCACGCCAAGAAGGTACGATTATCCGTATTGTAGAACGCGGAACGAAAGAACTAGTTGGTACATATACAGAGTCAAAAAATTTCGGGTTTGTACTTCCAGATAATAAACGCTGGACGAGTGACATTTTTATTCCGAAAAGTGCATCAATGGGTGCTGTAGAAGGACATAAAGTTGTTGTGAAAATTACAAGCTATCCGCAGAATCGTTTAAGTGCGGAAGGTGAAGTAATTCAAATTTTAGGTCATAAAAATGATCCAGGTGTAGATATTTTATCTGTTATTCATAAACATCATTTACCTTTAGCATTCCCAGAAGAAGTAATGGAGCACGCAAACAGTGTACCAGAAACGATTTCAGAAGAAGATTTAAAAGACCGTCGTGATCTGCGTGATCAAATGATTGTTACAATTGACGGTGCAGATGCGAAAGACTTAGATGACGCAGTTACCGTAACGAAGCTTGAGAACGGTAATTATAAGCTCGGTGTTCATATTGCAGATGTAAGCCATTACGTTCACGAAGGTTCGCCAATTGATGTTGAAGCAGCGGAAAGAGCGACGAGTGTGTATCTTGTTGATCGTGTAATTCCGATGATCCCGCATCGCTTATCTAACGGTATTTGCTCGTTAAATCCGAAAGTAGACCGTCTGACACTATCTTGTGAAATGGAAATTAACAATTTAGGTGATGTTGTAAAACATGAGATTTTCCAAAGTGTTATTAAAACGACAGAGCGTATGACGTACGCGGATGTAAGAAGCATTTTAGAAGATGAAGACGAAGCGTTAATCGAGCGTTATGAGTTATTAGTACCAATGTTTAAAGAGATGGGTCAGTTAGCACAGATTTTACGTGAAAAGCGTATGAGACGCGGTGCGATTGACTTTGACTTTAAAGAAGCAAAAGTATTAGTAGATGAAGAAGGAAAACCGACAGATGTTGTTATGCGTGATCGTTCTGTATCAGAGAAGTTAATTGAAGAATTTATGCTTGTTGCGAATGAAACAGTAGCAGAGCATTTCCACTGGATGAACGTACCATTTATGTATCGTGTCCATGAAGATCCGAAAGAAGATAAGTTAGAGCGTTTCTTCGAGTTCGTAACAAACTTCGGATATGCAGTAAAGGGACGTGCAAATGAAATACATCCTCGCGCGTTGCAACAAATTCTTGAAATGGTTCAAGGGCAGCCAGAAGAAGTGGTTATTTCAACAGTTATGCTTCGCTCTATGAAGCAGGCGCGTTATGATGCAGATAGTTTAGGGCACTTCGGTTTATCAACTGAGTTCTATACGCATTTCACATCGCCAATTCGTCGTTACCCAGATACGATTGTTCATAGATTAATTCGTGAATACATCATTAACGGTAAAGTCGACAACGAAACACAAGCAAAATGGCGTGAAAAATTACCTGAGATTGCAGAGCATTCTTCTAACATGGAACGTCGTGCTGTTGAAGCAGAGCGTGAAACAGACGAGCTGAAGAAAGCAGAATATATGCTTGATAAGATTGGCGAAGAGTATGACGGTATGATCAGTTCTGTAACAAACTTCGGTTTATTCGTAGAGCTTCCAAATACGATTGAAGGTCTTGTTCACGTTAGTTACTTAACGGACGATTACTATCGTTATGATGAGCAACATTTCGCAATGATTGGGGAACGTACAGGTAATGTATTCCGCATTGGTGACGAAATTACAATTCGTGTTATTAACGTAAACAAAGACGAGCGCGCAATCGACTTTGAAATCGTTGGCATGAAAGGAACACCTCGCCGTAAGTTCAAAGACCGTCCAGTCGTAATCGAGCAGCCAAGAACAGGCAGAAAGAAACGCGGTGGACGTAGCGAGCGCAGTAATGAGCGCAGTGGCGAACGCGGAACAGGAAGAAAGTTCGATCGCGGTGGTCAAGGAAAAGGTACATCAGGACGTGCGGGGAAAAAGGATGGAAATGGCAAAAAGAAAAAGCCATTCTTCGAAAATGTCCCAGGATTTAAGAAGAAAAAGAAAAAGCGTAAGTAAGAAAAGAGTGGCTTCGCTTTGATGAAAAGCGGGGCCGTTTTTCTTTTTTAGGTAGATTGAAGGCTAGCTGCTTCCGCTTTTTATGGAATCCAGCTCCATTCACCTCACATTCTGAGCGAGCGACTTTCGCTTTTTGTGGAATCTAGCTACAGTGGCTAGAATCTATCGGCCATTTCACTCCCTCGGACGAAGCAAAAAGCGCTTCTCTGTCGGGAGTTCCAATGTCCAAAGATTCTAAGCGAGCCACTTTCGCTTTTTGTTCACATTTGTTACAATAGTAAAAATAGAGGAGGGACGTTATATGCCAAAAGGTACTGGTAAGGTTATTGCACAAAATAAAAAAGCATTTCATGATTATTTCATCGAAGAAACATACGAAGCAGGGCTTGTCCTTCAAGGAACGGAAATTAAGTCGATTCGCGCTGGACGCGTGAACTTGAAAGATGCGTTTGCGCGTGTACATAATGGTGAAGTATGGGTTCATAATATGCATATTAGTACGTACGAGCAAGGGAATCGTTTCAACCATGATCCGCTTCGCACGAGAAAATTACTTCTTCATAAAAAAGAAATTGAGAAGTTAACGGGAGCTGCAAAAGAAACAGGATATGCATTAGTTCCACTTAGAATCTATTTAAAAAATGGATTTGCAAAAATGGCTCTTGGTTTAGCAAAAGGTAAGAAACAATATGATAAACGTCACGATTTAAAAGAGAAAGAAGCTAAACGTGAAATTGCACGCGCGTTCCGTGATCGCCAAAAGATGTAATACAAATATTTACATTTGTAAAACGGCGCGCGTATGATATAATAACTTATGTAAGATTGTTGCACATTGAAAAACAGCTCTTAGTAGCTATCACGATATTTCTTCGTATGCTCCATTTTTATCATGGGGACGTTACGGATTCGACAGGGATAGTTCGAGCTTAGGTTGCGAGTCGAGGGGATCGGCCTCGTTAAAACGTCAAAGCCTATAATTGGCAAACAAAACAATCTTTCTTTAGCTGCTTAATTGCACTAAAGGTTCCTCCCTCCATCGTCCATGTGGTAGGGTAAGGGACTCAAACTAAGTGGACTACGCCGGAGTTCGCCGTCTGAGGACAAAGGAAGAGAACAACCAGACTAGCAACTTGGAAGCCTGTCGATAGGCCGAAGAGTTCGCGAAATACTAATATATCGACTACACTCGTAGAAGCTTAAGTGCCGATATTTTTGGACGTGGGTTCGACTCCCACCGTCTCCACCAATACATATTTGGTGGTTTTTTTATTTTGTGTAACAAGAAGCATAAGATGGCCGTTTTGGCCAACTTATGCTCCCAATAATAAACTTTTACATTACTTATAAAATGCAAAGACATGCTTCATCTCTTTAAGTAACGAGTTCTAAGAGATTTTACCTATCAAGCTACTATTTTTAAGTATCCACCACAAGAAAAATTTATCTCTTTATAAATTTTGATGAGAATTCAGCTTGTTTTTTCACTTGCTACTTTTTTCGTATGTAATATTGCATATAAGAGTGTATTGATAAAAATGCAAGGGCTCCCTATAATGAGGACATAAAGATAAATCGAATCTTAGTAATAATAAAAAAGGAGGAAATAATACGGAAATCGCAATGGCTGTTTTGAAATTTTTTAGGTGGAGTAATTCCGTTAGTTCAAGAACTTTTAAAAGCATTTATGTAAGTTTATTATGTAGCAATCATGTATATATCATATCTTTATATAAAAAAAGTACGGGGTGATTTTTCTGAAAATTAAGAAAAATAACAAAAAAATGAAATTCCTAGCATGTTTATTAGTAAGTTTATGCACTATTAATTATTCATCTATTTCTTTCGCGGAAACACAAACAGGTAATGTAACTGATGCAACCAAAAATGCTAGTGGCATTGATACCGGTATAGCAAATTTAAAGTATGATAGTCGAGATATTTTAGCAGTAAATGGTGATAAAGTAGAGAGTTTTGTTCCGAAAGAAAGTATCAATTCAAATGGTAAATTTGTAGTAGTTGAGCGTGAGAAAAAATCACTTACAACGTCACCTGTCGATATTTCGATTATTGATTCTGTGGCTAATCGTACTTATCCAGGAGCCGTACAACTTGCAAATAAAGCTTTTGCAGATAATCAACCTAGTTTATTAGTGGCTAAGAGAAAACCTTTGAATATTAGTATAGACTTACCTGGCATGAGAAAAGAAAATACAATCACTGTCCAAAACCCGACATATGGTAATGTAGCTGGAGCAGTAGATGATTTAGTATCTATCTGGAATGAAAAATATGCAACAACACATACGTTACCTGCAAGAATGCAGTATACAGAATCTATGGTTTATAGTAAATCACAAATAGCAAGTGCTCTTAATGTTAACGCTAAATATCTTGATAACAGTTTAAACATTGATTTTAATGCGGTTGCAAATGGAGAAAAAAAAGTGATGGTAGCGGCATATAAGCAAATATTTTATACCGTAAGTGCTGAACTACCTAACAATCCATCCGATCTCTTTGATAATAGTGTTACTTTTGGTGAGTTAACTCGTAAAGGCGTAAGTAATTCGGCTCCACCTGTTATGGTTTCAAATGTAGCTTATGGTAGAACAGTTTATGTAAAATTAGAAACAACATCTAAGAGCAAAGATGTACAAGCTGCTTTTAAAGCCTTACTTAAGAATAACAGCGTCGAAACGAGTGGACAGTACAAAGATATTTTTGAAGAAAGTACTTTTACTGCTGTAGTATTAGGTGGAGATGCGAAAGAGCATAACAAGGTTGTTACTAAAGACTTCAATGAAATCCGAAATATCATTAAAGATAATGCTGAATTAAGTCTTAAAAATCCAGCATACCCAATCTCATATACAAGCACTTTCTTAAAAGATAACGCAACTGCTGCTGTTCATAACAATACAGATTATATCGAGACTACATCTACAGAATATTCTAGTGCTAAAATGACGCTTGATCATTACGGTGCATATGTTGCTCAATTTGATGTATCTTGGGATGAATTCTCATATGATCAAAATGGAAAAGAAGTACTAACACATAAAACTTGGGAAGGAAGCGGCAGAGACAAAACTGCACATTTCTCTACAGTCATACCTCTTCCACCGAATTCAAAAAATGTAAAAGTCGTAGCGAGAGAATGCACAGGTCTTGCGTGGGAATGGTGGAGAACAATTATGAATGAACAAAATGTTCCATTAACAAATGAAATAAAGGTTTCAATTGGAGGAACAACATTATACCCAACTGCTAATATTAGTCATTAGGTATAAATGAAGCGCCCTGTAAACAGGGCGCTTTTTCAAATATATCATACTCATCTAATTGGAGAGCCAATATACTATTTTAAGTAAAGAAAAAACGCCCAAAGAGGCTGTTTACTTTTATATTGCTTGTTCCAAGTCAAACTGTTTACCGACTTTTAAGCTCATTAAACTGACATTAGGTTGCGCCGAATCGTTACATTTAAAATACGCCCTTCTACCCCAGGGCTTTTGGAAAAACGAACATGGGCAGGTTTAGATTATTTCATTTTGTGGCCTTGAATTGCGATATTTTCGCTATGGGGGATTTAGATTCTTTAAGTTGATGGCAGTGTGGCAATACCCCTAATAGATAGGTCCATAAGTTTCAATCAAACTTTTTCAAAGGAATAAAAAAGAATTTTGCTTAATAATAGGTATACATCCCGAGAACTATTCAACGGGATTCACGAAGGCTACCGTTAAGAGCGCTCTATTATACAAAGAAACTTTTGTTGTGGGGAAATGGGTTTTTGAGATTTTGCTGGTGGCGGGTTTATGGGGTATGCTGTGGGTGGTTGGAGGAGGTTAAGATTTGTCGTATTTTGTCGAAAAGTCGATATTCTATGTCGAATCGCCGATAAATTTTAAAAATCGCCGATAAATTTGGAGTTACGGTCGATAAATTTCAAAAATCGCTGATAAATTTTAGAGGTGGGATAAAGATGATTGTGAAAGAACGACAAATGCCGATTTATTTACGGCAGTTAGAAGCACTATTCAGAAGATTACCTGCCCATCATCCGAAACGGAAAATGGTGGCTGAAAATTTGGCGAAGCATAAAGCGGGTTACAAGGGCGAACAGGCGATTGATTACCCACTAAGTTTTCTTCCAGAAGAAAAGTACGATATTTTACATGATATAAGGTTATTTGATCAAAATCATTACTTCCAAATTGATACAATTATTCTTTCCCCGTGTTTTCTTCTTTTCCTCGAAATAAAAAATATAGCAGGTACATTACTATTTGATTCCAAGTTTAATCAGCTTATTAGAATAGCAGAAGGAAATTCAGAAGGGTTTCCAGATCCGCTTTTACAAATTAAGAGGCAAGAAAATCAGCTTAGGAAATGGTTAAGTTTATATGGATTTTCTAGTTTCCCGATTGAATCTCTTGTTGTGATTAGTACACCTCGAACAATCATTAAAACTTCAGATGATAATCCCAGTAATAAAATTATTCACAGTGCAAATTTACCTAATAAAATAAACGAATTTGAGAGTAAATATAAGGAGGATTCCATTGGTAATGTAAATGAACTGATTTGCCGAATTATAGATGGTCATTCTCCACAACAGCATAATATCCTTTATCAATATAAAATTAAAAAAGAGGATTTGTTAAAGGGGGTACAATGTGAGAAGTGTTTGATTATGTCGATGTTTAAAGGAAAAAGAGGATGGTATTGTTCGAACTGTAATAGTATGTCTAAAATCGCACATATGGATGCTTTACGAGATTATGTGCTTTTGCTTGGGGGGACAATTACAAATAGTGACTTAAGGGAGTTTCTTAATTTACAGTCTAGTTCTATGGTGAAAAGAATTCTCCATAAACTGGACCTCCCTTACACTGGAAAAAACAAAGACAGAAAATACGATCTAACCCCTCTCCAATTATAATTTTGCTATAATAAATAAGTGTTTACACGAAGGGGAGTGTGGAAATGAAATTTAATATCGATCATTATATAGCTAGTGTTTTACAATGGATATTAAATATAGCGTTAATCATATTATCCATTGTCTTATCTATCTTTTTAATTAACGAGACAATCACATTTATTCAATACATATTTTCAGCGAAGAAATATACATCGTATAAATTAGTTGAAAGTATCATCGTATACTTCTTATACTTTGAGTTTATCGCATTAATTATTAAGTATTTCAAATCGAATTATCATTTTCCGTTACGCTATTTTATTTATATCGGAATTACGGCTTTAATTCGATTGATTATTGTGTCACATGATGAACCATTTGAAACGTTATTATACGCAGGGTCAATTCTTGTTTTAGTTATTGCTTTATACATATCAAATTTGAGAGATTTGAGAAAAGAGTAGTAGTGCAGACATAAGTTTGCACTATTTTTTTGTGTCTTGACCTTCAAGTTGGTTGAAAGTTTACAATGTAAGTAGGGCGTTTGAAATTGAAAAAATTTGAGAAATTAAGTGAAGAGATTTCTTTTACTTGGAGGTTATAGAAATGAATCAGGAATTGAAATTACGTCCATTAGAACGAGAAGATTTAAAATTTGTACACGAACTTAATAATAACGCGCATATTATGTCGTATTGGTTTGAAGAGCCGTATGAGGCATATGTAGAATTACAGGATTTATATGATAAACATATACACGATCAAAGTGAACGACGATTTATCGTTGAAAAAGATAATGATATGGTAGGGTTAGTTGAGTTAGTAGAAATCGATTATATTCACCGTAGAACTGAATTCCAAATTATTATTGATCCGAGTTATCAAGGTCATGGATATGCAGCTGATGCGACGCGTTTAGCGATGGATTACGCTTTTTCCGTATTAAATATGCATAAGATTTATTTAGTGGTTGATAAAGAAAATGAAAAAGCTGTACATGTTTATAAAAAGGTTGGATTTGTCGTTGAAGGTGAACTGCAAGATGAGTTTTTCGTTGATGGTTCTTACCATAATGCGATAAGAATGTGTATGTTCCAAAAGACATACTTCGGAGCGAAATAACTGAGTGAAAAGGCTATAGATGAAACATTGTCTATAGCTTTTTTTATATCATAATCAACAATTACTTATTGTTTATCAATAAATAATTGTTGATTTATAATATGGTAAGGCTTAATATGATGGTAACGAGATCAGTGGGAATTAATGATGGAATTAAAGGAGAATACATGATGAAAAATAAATATGTAGTAGCTATTTCTTTCATGCTTTTAGCGATTATTTCTTTAACTATACATGCTTCAAACAGTAAAGTAGGAGCGAATGGATTTCTTGAAGAACCTTTCTTTTTCCTAGTACCAATAAGTTATGTATTGTTCTTTAGTGGTATGGGTGTATTACTATTTGGATTTATTACTTCTAAGTTGAAAAAGTAGAAGTAGCGTTAGTTTAGGATGGCATTTTGTGAAGAAAAAAGAAAAAGCAGTTAAATTGTCAACTAGGTGATGTTTTAGAGTATAAAAAGGATGGTTTCGCTTTTTATGTTTTATTTTAGTATGGAGTAGGAAGTGGAGATCCTGGTGGTCGCCACCAAGATTCAACAGTTTTCCAAGCTGTATTATAATCGTAACCTCTTCCAAGTAAGTAACCGATAGCAACAGCTTCAGTTCATGCATGTTGATAGCCAAGGTGTGTGGCTTCACGTAATCCGTGAGATACAGCTGGGCTAATGATAGCGATTGTTTGTTGTTTTAGAGGATGCTGCGGGTGCCAATGTTGATTTCGATAATAGCTATCTTGAGTCAAAGGTTGTTGCTCATAGAAATTCATAGTGTCACTTCTATCTGTTATTTATTTGTAGGCATTTATATACTCTATGTAGGTGATTTATTTAGGGAATGGGCCAAAAACATGTTTTATGAAATTTTAAAGCATTGGTACTATACATAGACATAAATATATATGGAATTCATTACGTATAAAAAGTGAGCTGAATAATAATGAGCTGCCATAGAGATGTAGATTCTGCAATTACGTTGGCAGGAGCACAGGGGACGGTTCATGCGGTATATCATACTGTACAGGCGCAGCAATAATTACAACAATCGATGCAAGTGCAGTACACGCCTTATTATGGAGCTATTAAGCAAATAGTCCATTATGATGTATATCCTGCAGGCTTATTTTCAATTCCATATGGTGGAGTGTACTTCTTATAAAAAAGCGACTGATGAAGCAGTCGCTTTTTTATATTCCACCGAGCTTCATTCCGAGGAATGCGAAGAGGATACCAATTATGTAAGTAGTACTTAAATATAAAAGGAATGTGATAAAGTTTTTACGATTGAGAAGCTGAACGGCTTCTAATTTAAACGTCGAAAATGTAGTGAATGCCCCCATAAATCCAGTACCTAATAATAATTGCCAGTCTGTAGCGATTCCGTTGCCCATTATATATCCGAGTAAAAATGCCCCTGTTATATTAATGAGAAATGTAGCAATTGGAAATGAAGTCTGATTTCTCTTTTTAAACCAATTGCTAATTGTAAATCGAGTAATCGCACCGAAGAATCCTCCAGTTGCCACTAATAATGCTCCCATCATGAGTAATCACCTTCCGTAAGCTTTTTCTTAATTAAGAAATCTCCAAGTGTATAACCAAGGCCAGACATAATGAGGCCGCCGAGTATGCTACATGATACATATAAGAAGGCTATGCTCCATTCGGAATGATTGATTAATTGCACAGTTTCTACACTGAATGTTGAAAACGTTGTAAACGAGCCGATAAATCCAGTTCCGATCCCAGTGATCATTGCAGAAGGAAGGATATTTAGACGAGCAATGTAAGTTGTTAGCCATGCTAATAAGAAGCAGCCAATCAAGTTAATAAGTAATGTAGCTAATGGAAACGAATGATGCCAAAATACATGAATATTAAGACTTAAATAATAACGGGAAAGGGCTCCTAATATACCGGCTATACCAACGATAATATAAATCAATTTTCTCACCTCTTTAAATAGTTTGTTCAAAAAAATAGACTCCTACCAGTAGTTAAACTGGTAGGAGTCATTAGCTAAGCAGCGATTATGGCGAACTCCATCGCCTATAAATTCTATTTATAGTGTACTAAATATGATATAGGATTTTCAATAAATATGTGTTTTTATTAATGAGAAGTACCAAAATTAGGATCGGTATAAACATACATTCTTTTTATTAACAGTGTTGTGGAATCTATTTCAAATACACTGCAAAATTTATTATCTTTAAATGATTGATTGTTTTGTAAAGTACCACTTTCTGTACCTTCCACCGCGATTTTTGTATCTGATATTATATATGTAAAATTCTCTATATCATGGTCAAGAGAAACGATGAGCTTTGTTAATTCTCGATTTAGTGCATTGAATGAGTCTAATCCTTTTAACAATCCGGATTGTGGGAAGAAAACCTCAACATTTTGATCAAATAGTGATGAGACAGATTCAAAATCTTTTGCATCTACGGCATTAAAATAATTAACGATTACTTCGATTTTTTTATCTATATTTTTTGTCTGCACAGTTAAGCTTCCTCTCTCTTTTATAATAATCTTTGTATGTCCTCATAAAGAATTTTTACGCGTTCTTTGTAATATATCTCCTATTTTTAGTCGAGATATAAAAGGTTAGCCAGCATAATGGTTGTATCAAATTTATACAGTAAAGGAGTGATTGTAGTTTGCTCACAGTCCTGCATTTTTTTTATATTTATGATGGAATTTTAAGGTGATTGAAGTAAGGGTTGCAACAATTACTTTTTAATTAAATATAATGATATGAAGTTTTTCTTATGGTAAAATATTTCGTATGTTTGTAATGTACTTTGATTTGACTGAAAATAAAGAAAAATAAACCGGCATTTTAAAAAAAGGAGTCGTTTGTTTGAAGAAATTTTTAAAAGTAATACTTATATGTATTTTAGTAGGAGCGGGCATTTTAGGTGGATTTTTAGGATATATGACACTTACAAAAGAACAGCCGGCTGATGTTATAAGTTTGAAGGTGGAAAACAATAAGGAGCGCGTATTAGAGCAAGGGAATGAACTTAAAGTCACGACATTCAATATTGGCTACGCTGGATTAGATAAGGATCAAGATTTCTTTATGGATGGGGGAAAGGGATCTGGTTCAAGTAGTAAAGAACAGACTGAAGTTAACTTAAAGAATATGCTTTCGTTTTTACAAAGTGAGAATAGTGATTTTTCTTTATTACAAGAAGTAGATATAAAATCGCTTCGCTCATTTGATATAAATGAACATGAATTTTTGAAAAAAGGATTACCCGATTATGCTTCGTCATTCGGAAAGAACTATGATACAAAATGGGTTCCTGTGCCAATTACAAGTCCGATGGGATATGCTGAGGCAGGATTGAGTACATTTTCTAAATATAAAGTTCAAACAGCGAAGAGGTTCCAATTACCAGGAATGGAGCCTTGGCCAAAGCGTTTATTTGATTTAGATCGAGCGATTGTTGAATATAAAATCCCGGTTAATAATGGGAAAAATGTTAGGCTCGTAAACTTACATTTGTCTGCTTATGATGAAGGTGGAAAAATTAGAAAGCAGCAAGTAGAGTATTTAAAAAAATATATGAACAAGCATTATGAAAATGGTGATTATGTAATAATGGGTGGAGACTGGAATCAATTAGTTTCTAACGCTCAGCTAAGTGATCCGAAGTTTGTTAAAGAGCGTCCAGAATGGTTAGTAGAGTTGCCGAAAGATTTTACTGACGGAGGATTTAAGTGGGCTGTAGACCCTTCTGTTATGACTGTGAGAGATGATGTGAAGAAATATGTAGAAGGCGAAAATTTTGTCACGATTATTGATGGTTTTATCGTTTCGCCGAATGTGGAGATTGTAAATGTACAAGGGAAAGATTTAAAGTTTGAAAATAGTGATCATAACCCAGTGAGTGCGGTATTTAAGTTGAAGTAATTAAGTGCAGAAAGCAAGAAAATTTCCAAGTTAAAACGACGAATATCGTGAAGGATGTTGCACATGCTTCTAATGTTATGCAATAAACGTCTGCGGCTACGGAAGAAGTGTTAGCGAGTGTGGAAGAAGAAGATAGAAATGATATATCGGTGAAGACGTTACATACTGTTAGCCAACAAGTAAAGTTGTTAGAAGATATTCAAGAAAAATAATATCGCTTTAAAAGAGCACAAATAATGTGCTCTTTTTTCATTTAAACGAATACTTGATAGGAATTTAATTGCTTTTCTTTGAGTTTTCTGCCAAGCTTAAGGAGATAAAGTGAAACTATAATCATTAGGGTCATACTCTACTGATTATTAGTCGAACCCCGCGGATAGCGGGATAAAATACTTCAAAGAAAGAATTATATAGGTGACGCATATGATTGAAGTTAAGACTTCTGAACTTAGTGATGGAGAATTTAATAGAGGTGTATTTGCAACTCGTGATATTAAAAAGGGTGAGTTAATACACGCAGCACCAGTTATTTCTTATCCGAATGAACAGCATGAACACATTGAGAAAACGTTACTTGCTGACTATGCATTTGAGTATGGGATAAATCATACGGCAATCCTTTTAGGATATGGTATGTTATTTAATCACTCGTATAAGCCGAATGCAACGTATGAAATCGTTTTTGAGAATCATACGTTTAACTTCTTTGCTTACACAGATATAAAAGCAGGAGAAGAGATTCTAATTAACTATAATGGTGAAGTGGATGACGATGAGCTATTATGGTTTGATAAGGAAAAAGAAGAAAACGATAAGTAATGAAAGATTATAAAGAGAGCACATTCCATGGGATGTGCTCTTTTGTATGTAAATAAAGTAAAAAATACAAAAAAAACCCTCTATTATTTTGTATGTTATAGTTAGATACTAAGAGGATAGTGAAATCTTTATCCTTTTTATTTTGAAAGTTTTATGTCCGTTTCGTTGTATCTGTTTTTTAAAGCTTCCTGTGGGTTGCTTTATTGGGAAATATATATTTTAATATGAGTGGCACACATTATAAATTAAGAGGTTCATATTGTGTGTGATTTTGATTTGTTTTTTATATAATCGTATATAAGGTGAAGTATTGATTAGTCCTTTCTGATTATGGTTTTACGTGTAGTTTGTCCACCACTTAAACTTTTTATTTGTAACGCATTTCTATGTGGGGATATTATGGCCCGTCATTAGCGGGATAAAAAGATTATAGAAATAGAGGAATCGTAAAATGAATATGCAAGAGGTTTATAAATATTTAAGTACAGTATTACCTGAAGGTCATGTGAAGCAAGATGAAATGTTAAAGAATCATACGCATATTAAAGTGGGTGGAAAAGCAGATGTGTTCGTTGCCCCTACTTCTTATGATGAGATTCAAGAAGTTATAAAGTATGCAAACCAATATAATGTTCCAGTTACGTTTTTAGGAAATGGTTCTAATGTCATTATAAAAGACGGCGGTATTCGCGGGATTACAGTAAGTTTAATTCATATTACAGATGTGAATGTGACAGGAACAACGATTGTAGCACAATGCGGTGCAGCAATTATTGATGTATCACGTATTGCGTTAGATCACTGTTTAACAGGACTTGAATTTGCTTGTGGTATACCTGGTTCAGTTGGCGGAGCGTTATATATGAATGCCGGTGCATACGGCGGTGAGGTTGCATACGTGTTAACGGAAGCTATCGTAATGACAGGTGATGGAGAGTTACGTACTTTAACGAAAGATGACTTCGAGTTTGGGTATCGCAAAAGTACTTTTGCTAACAATCATTACATTATACTTGAAGCAAAATTTGAACTTGAAGAAGGTATACGTGAAGAGATTAAGGAAAAGATGGATGATTTAACGTTTAAACGTGAATCAAAACAGCCTTTAGAGTATCCTTCATGTGGTAGTGTGTTTAAGCGTCCACCAAATAATTTTGCGGGTAAGCTTATTCAAGAATCAGGACTGCAAGGTAAGCGAATTGGCGGTGTAGAAGTTTCTCTGAAACACGCTGGCTTTATGGTGAATGTTGATAACGGAACTGCGCAAGATTACATCGATTTAATTCATTTTGTACAAAAAACAGTAGAAGAAAAATTTGGCGTGAAATTAGAGAGAGAAGTAAGGATTATTGGAGAAGATATACAATAATTTTTGAAATAAAAACATATAAGAGTATGAATTATTTTAAAATAACATTTGGGTAATGTTGACAATTTGTTTTCAATTCAATATAATGGCTAATAATTTAACATATACAATACGTTGAAAGAGCCCAGTAGCAGTTTGTCACTGTTATCGAGAAAGCTAGGGGTTGATGGAACCTAGCACAAACAAATCTGTGAATTACACTCTGGAGTATCTTAGGTAATGCTAAGCGGAGTAGCAATCGATATTATTGCTGAGAGTGGTATGAGTAGCTATGCTATTTATGCAAACTGGGTGGTAACACGGTGAATAATCGTCCCTATGTCTATCGTAGACATAGGGGCTTTTTTGTTTTGAAAAAATAAAGGGGATGACAAAAAATGAATATTATTGATGAATTAGAATGGCGCGGTGCCGTTAATCAACACACGGATGAAGAAGGTTTACGTAAGCTAGTAGAGGAGAAAAAGATTTCACTATACTGCGGAGTTGATCCGACTGGCGATAGTATGCATATCGGACATTTAATTCCGTTTATGATGATGAAGAGATTCCAATTAGCTGGTCATCATCCTGTTATTTTAATTGGTGGGGCAACAGGAACAATTGGTGATCCAAGTGGACGTCAATCAGAGCGTCAACTTCAAACGTTAGAAGTAGTTCAGCATAATGTGGATGCGTTAACAGCGCAAATGAAAAAGCTATTTGATTTTGGTGGGAATAGCGAAGTAAAGATGGTAAATAACTATGACTGGACACATGAAATAAACATTATCGAGTTTTTACGTGATTACGGGAAAAACTTTAGTATCAATAGCATGTTAGCGAAAGATATTGTAGCAAGTCGTTTAGATACAGGAATTTCTTTCACGGAATTTACGTACCAAATCTTGCAAGCGATGGATTTCCATCATTTATACACAAAAGAAGATGTTCAACTGCAAATCGGTGGTAGTGATCAATGGGGAAATATTACGAGCGGATTAGATTTAATTCGTAAGTTAGAAGGTCATGAGGCGAAAGTATTCGGATTAACAATTCCGTTATTATTAAAATCTGACGGTACGAAGTTTGGTAAATCAGCAGGTGGTGCGGTTTGGCTTGATCCTGAAAAAACAACACCGTTTGAATTTTACCAGTTCTGGGTGAATACAGATGACCGTGATGTAATTAAATACTTGAAATACTTTACGTTCTTAACGAAAGAGAGAATTGATGAATTAGCAGTGAAGGTAGAAATGGAACCTCATAAGCGTGAAGCACAAAAAGTATTAGCGGAAGAAATGACGAAGTTTGTTCATGGAGAGGATGCATTCACGCAAGCGGTAAAAATTACATTAGCATTATTTAGTGGAGATATTAAATCGTTAACTGCTGATGAAATTGAACAAGGCTTTAAAGAGATGCCAACTTTCCACGCTTCAAAAGAAACGAAAAATATTGTTGAGTGGCTAGTTGATTTAGGGATTGAACCTTCTAGGCGTCAAGCGCGTGAAGATATTAATAATGGAGCCATTTCTATGAATGGTGTAAAAGTGACCGATGTGAGTACGGATGTGACAGCTCAAGATTCATTTGATGGAAGATTTATTATTATTCGTAAAGGGAAAAAGAATTACAGCTTAGTGAAATTAGGATAATAGTTTTTGTGGAAGAGTGGAAGTAGGGAAGATACTTTCACTCTTTTCATATACACAATTTTGACACAAAAAAGTCAGTATATTATGATAACTCGAAAGGATTATATCGTTCTTCTGCCGAATAAAAAATATATATAATTACGGACAAAAAAGCCCGAATCATGCTGGGCATGACTCGGGCTTACATTCAGATTAATAAGCTAGGCTGAATAGACCTTTAATGTGTGATAAGTAACGAACGTTACTTGCTTCTTTCATTAATGATGCTGGTAGGCCTTTAAGTGGAGTATTGCTTGCTCCGATTGTAGCAACAGCATCTTTACGTCCTAGACTAGCAAGTGTTCCAGAGTTTACAGGTGCGAACTCTTCGAATGCTTTGCCTTCTAGTGCTGCGTATAAGTTGTATCCAATTAACTCACCCATTTGCCAAGCGATTTGTGCAGTTGGTGGGTATGGACGTCCGTCTGGAGCGAAGACAACAGCGCTGTCTCCAGCAACGAATACGTCTTTATGAGAAGTAGATTGTAGGTATGCATCAACTGTTGCACGACCACGGTTTACTTCAAGACCTGATTCGCCGATTAATGGGTTACCTTGTACGCCACCTGTCCAAACGAATGTGTTAGCAACAAGTTTTTGACCGTCTTTTAAGTCAATTTCATTGCCAGCAACGTTTGTTACAGGAAGACCAGTTAAGAATGTAACACCGCGTGCTTCTAGGCTAGTAGTTGCACGTTCGATTAAGTGGTCTGGTAATACAGGAAGGATTTTTGGACCTGCTTCAACAAGAAGAAGTTTAACTTCTTTTGGATTTACGCCGTGGCTTTTTGCAAGTTTAGGCATAATGTCAGCAAGCTCACCGACTAGCTCAACGCCAGTTAATCCGCCACCACCGATTACGATTGTAGCATCAGCTTCGTTTTTCGTTTTCGCGTATTCACGAATACGGTCTTCAACGTGTTTGTAGATTTTGTTTGCATCAGCAGCAGATTTTAATACCATGCTGTTTTCTTCTAGTCCTGGAATACCGAAGTAAGCAGTTTTACTTCCTAAAGCAACTACAAGTGCATCGTAAGATAAAGTAGTGCCACCAGCTAGTTTGATTTCTTTGCTATCAACTGAGAATGACTCAACTGTTGCAATTTTAAGATCGATGTCTTTGCCTTTGAAAAGCTTTGTAAGTGGCATTGCAATTGCTTGCTCAGCAACGTTACCAGCTGCAAGGCGGTGTAGTTCAGTGATGATTTGGTGTGTTGGGTATTGGTTAATCACTGTAACTTGTGCTTCTGATTTGCTGTAATATTTACGTACGTTTAAAGCGGCAAGAAGACCGCCATAACCAGCGCCTAAGATGACAATTTGTTTTGACATAGTATGATATCCCCCGTCTTTACTAATTGTTGTTATAAGTTAAATTATTTATTGTTACGTTCTGCACTAATTTGAAGGTATGCGTTCACAAAGCGGAACATTTTTTGTGCTTGTGGGTCTTTTAGTAATTTTAATAGACCGAATAGGCCAATAACTTCGTTACTTTCGTCAGCACGATCTTTCGCTTCGATTGCAGTTGCAGCCATGCTTTTCACTGTATCTTTTACAGGTTCTACAAGCTCTTGGATTGCACCAACAGTGTCGCTTTTTAATACTTCATCAGTAGCAACAGTTTGAGCGAAGTCATAAGACTTAGTTAAAATGTTAACAAGCTCAGTTAATTTTGGAAGCTGTTCTACTAGTGTTGTTAATGATTCTTGTACCTCAGGTTTTAACAACTGATCAAGTACATCAAGTTGTCCTTGGCTAGCAGAAATTTGTACAGTTTCTTGTTCTGGCTTTGTTTGAGTCATAGTTTCTGGCATCTCCAATTCTCCTTTACGATAGCAATACTCTTATTTTTGATAGGTAAGATAGTAACTGTTTGCGAAACTTTATACAAAGTTTCACAAAACACAATAAAATGCCTTTAAATTTATGGCAGCAAATAAGCTGAAATCATAAATCTAAAACCATAGTGTCTTACCTATTATTTATGAACTGTCCGATACATGGCTTGTCCGCATAATGGAAAGTTCCCTTATCGGAAAGTGTATATAATATATATCCTATATTATATACTATATACACGTATGTTAACATAAAAATGATTCCTAATTATTTGATATTGAGCCTGTAACCTAGTACTGACAAGGCATGAAAGCGCATAAATTATTTTGTTTAGGTTAGAAATGTACATATATATGTAGAAAAAAAGGAAAAAAAGAACAAATTTATGTTCTTTTTTTCTTTTTCTTATTGTTCACCCTCTGTAATTAGCATCGATGTGTTACCGCTTTTTTCAAGATGGCACTCGCCCCAAGTGCAAAGAGAATCAAGAATCGATTCTAAAGACCAACCGTAGTCAGTAAGGGAATATTCTACTTTTGGTGGTACTTGATTGTATACCTTTCTTTGAATAACTCCATCTTCCTCTAATTCACGTAGTTGCTGCGTTAACATCTTTTGTGTAATACCAGGCATTAAACGCTTTAATTCACTCGTTCTCTTTGTACCTTTCGTTAAGTGGCAAAGAATAACGACTTTCCATTTTCCGCCGATAACCTCTAAAGTCGCCTCGACGGGAATATTATATTTCTTCATATAAAAATCTCCTTTGATGAATGTAGGTTTCAGTTCTTCAACAAAAGAAGCTAAATAATTTAAATGTTACTAAAAAGTGCCTATAGCACTTTAAAGTACGTACTTTTTATCATGTTGAATATGTTTCATAATAGCACAAGTAAGAGGTAAATGAGTAGTACGGTACTAAAAAGTACCTATGTTACTTTTTGGTACCTATCGTACTTTAAAGTGCGTTCTTCAAAAAAAGAGTGAAGCCATTCATAATAGCATGTATCAGCAGTAAAATTATTTTTGTAGAAGATAAAAAGGCCTTTTTATCACACTATTATGATTGGATTTCTCGTATTAAGGAGGAGTTCAATTGAATTCATATACAGTATCATCTTCGGAAGTTCGGACGAATCGAAGAAGTATGTTTGCTTTATTAGCGCTAGCAATTAGTGCATTTGGAATTGGTACAACCGAATTTATTAGTGTCGGCTTATTACCATCTATTTCGGAGGATTTACATGTTTCTGTTACAACAGCGGGTCTAACCGTTTCTTTATATGCATTAGGAGTAGCATTTGGTGCTCCAGTTTTAACGTCGTTAACAGCTAGTATGTCGCGAAAGACGTTATTAATGTGGATTATGATTATTTTCATTATTGGTAATGGAATTGCGGCAGTAGCAACAAGTTTTACTGTGCTACTTATCGCGAGGGTTGTATCTGCTTTCGCACATGGCGTTTTTATGTCGATTGGATCCACAATTGCGGCTGCACTTGTACCAGAGAATAAACGTGCTAGTGCAATTGCATTTATGTTTACTGGTTTAACCGTTGCGACCATTACAGGTGTACCAATTGGAACATTTATTGGTCAACAATTTGGCTGGAGAGCATCTTTTATGGTGATTGTGGTAATTGGAATCGTTGCCTTAATCGCAAACAGTATGTTAATTCCATCTAACTTAAAAAAAGGTACGTCTGTATCATTTCGTGATCAATTGAAACTGATTACGAATGGAAGACTATTACTTGTTTTCATCATTACTGCATTAGGATACGGGGGAACATTCGTAACATTTACGTATTTATCTCCGTTATTACAAGAAGTAACAGGATTTAAAGCAAGTACCGTTACAATTATTTTGTTAGTGTATGGGATTGCAATTGCGATTGGGAATATGGTCGGCGGAAAATTATCGAATCATAATCCAATTCGAGCGCTATTTTACATGTTCTTTATTCAAGCGATTGTATTATTTGTTTTAACATTTACAGCACCATTTAAAGTTGCGGGGTTAATCACAATTATTTTCATGGGGCTATTTGCATTTATGAATGTTCCAGGACTACAAGTATATGCCGTTATATTGGCTGAACGATTCGTACCTAGCGCTGTCGATGTGGCATCGGCGATTAATATTGCAGCATTTAACGCAGGAATTGCCCTCGGTGCTTATTTAGGTGGTATTGTAACGAATTCATTAGGCTTGATTCATACAGCCTGGGTAGGCGGCATTATGGTAGTAGGCGCTGTTATGTTAACAGCTTGGAGTATGGCATTAGAAAAAAGAGATCAAGTGAAATAAAGGAGAGATAAATATAATGAAAAATTTACAAAGTACAACAACATTGCATAATGGTGTAGAAATGCCTTGGTTCGGTTTAGGTGTATTTAAAGTAGAAGACGGACCAGAACTTGTAGAGGCTGTAAAGGCGGCGATTAAAGCCGGATACCGTAGTATCGATACAGCTGCGATTTATGGAAACGAAAAAGCAGTTGGAGAGGGAATTCGTGCAGGGATAAAAGAAGCAGGGATTTCTCGAGAAGATTTATTTATTACTTCAAAAGTGTGGAATGCAGATCAAGGGTATGAAACGACAATTGCTGCGTATGAAGAAAGTTTAAAAAAATTAGAGCTAGACTATTTAGATTTATATCTTGTTCATTGGCCTGTAGAAGGGAAATATAAAGATACGTGGAGAGCGTTAGAAACGCTTTATAAAGAAGATCGTGTACGTGCAATTGGTGTAAGTAACTTCCAGATCCATCATCTGAAAGACGTACTGGAAGATGCAGAGATTAAGCCGATGATTAACCAAGTGGAATATCACCCTCGTTTAACGCAAAAAGAATTACAAGCTTTCTGTAAAGAGCAAGGTATTCAAATGGAAGCATGGTCACCACTTATGCAAGGTCAACTATTAGACAATGAAGTTTTACAAGAGATTGCTGATAAACACGGTAAAACAACAGCTCAAGTTATTTTACGTTGGGATCTTCAAAATGAAGTTGTAACAATTCCAAAATCAACAAAAGAACACCGCATTATTGCGAATGCAAATATTTTTAATTTTGAGCTAACAAAAGAGGATATGGAACGAATTGATGCATTAAATGAAAATCATCGCGTCGGTCCAGATCCAGATAACTTTGATTTCTAATAGAAAGAAGCAAAAAAGAGTGCAAAACATTTGAAGTGACCCCTAAAAGTTAGACACGGTTATTTCATTAGGCAGCTTGATAAAAGTGAGTCCGGTATTGTACCGGGCTCATTTTTAATTTTGCCTTAATCCGTTTCGTATTATAATAATCTATATATTTTTCTAATTCTATTTTAAAGTGCTCTACATTTTCAAATTCTTTTATGTAGAGGAACTCCGACTTCATAATCCCAAAGAAATTTTCTATTACTGCGTTGTCGTAACAGTTGCCTTTTCGAGACATACTCTGGACGATAGCTCTTGATTCAAGAGTACGGACGTACTGTCTCATTTGATAATGCCATCCTTGATCCGAATGCATCAGTAGCTGGTGGGTTTCAGGTAAACGTTCCAATGCTTTCTCTAACATGTCTGAAACAAGCGAATACGTCGGTCTAGAACCAATTGTATAGGTAATAATTTCACCATTATACAAATCTAATACAGGTGATACATACAGTTTTTCTCCAAACAATTTAAACTCTGTGATGTCTGTTACCCACTTTTGATTCGGTGCATCTGTATGAAAATTACGCTCTAAAATATTCGGTGCAATTCTACCGACTTTTCCTTTATAGGATTTATATTTCTTCATACGCACAACACACTTTAACCCAAGCTCTTTCATAATACGCTGAACCTTCTTGTGGTTCACTTTCTGGCCACGATTCGTTAATTCATCACGAATGCGACGGTAACCATAACGACCTTCATTTTCCTCATAAATCGCTTTAATCTCAGCTTTCAAATCGGCATCTACATCTGGACGATTCATTTTCTTTACTAAATCATAATACGTGCTTCGAGGAATAGTAGCTAGCTCCACGAGTGCCTTCACCGAATATTTATGCCTTAATTCATAGACTACTTGCGCTTTGTCTTGTTTTGTGATTTTTCCTTGTTTTGAACTAAGGCATTTAACTTTTTTAAGTACTCATTTTCCATCTCAAGCTGTTTAATGCGTGCTTCAAGTGCTTCGACTGACCCTTCAGCTAAAGGTTGTTTTAATTGTTTATTTGAATCTTTTTTCATGGATGGACGCCCCTTTTTCTTAGATTGAAGGGCATCAATTCCTTGTGTTTCGAGCTGTTTTTTCCAAACAGAAATCGTTGAAGGGGCAGGAATATTAAAGATAGCTGCCGTCTCAAATAAGGACATACCGTTTTCAATCATAAAGTTTAGTACGTCTAGTTTAAATTGTTGTGTGTAATTTGTACATCGTTTTAGAAAAGCTTCCAGACCATTCTGTTTATATTGGTTTACCCAATTCAAAATGATTGTGTCACTTATACCGAGCGATCTACCCATTTCTCGATAACTTTCATTTCCGTTCAAATAACGTAGAACGATTTGTATTTTTTCATCAGCTGTAAATTTAGCCATAGAAAAACTGCACCTCCAATTGTTAGACTGTGTCTAACAATTGGGGTGCAGTTCACATTTTGCGCTCTTTTTTTATTTTGCATATGCATAAAAAATCTTTCTAACTAAATAATAAACAGTAGTAAATTTGTTATTTTATAAGGGGTTGTAAACATGAATATAAAACGATCGTTCAAGATAATGGCCGCTGTTTTGAGTGTTTTATTTGTATTTGCGAACTTATTATTCCCACTTCAAAAAGCGTCCGCAGAAGTTATGGATCACACGAAGTATCAAATGGATTGGAGTTATAGTAAGTCAAAGAAGAAACCAATTCGAACAGAGCTTATTAAAACCGCAGATGGCAAAATTGCTTTTTGCTTAAATGTAGATTTGAAATCTCCAAGCGGTCAAGACTTACCTGAAATGGGGAAAGTCGATATTAATGTTTACCGTGTATTATTAAATGGATATCCACAGAAGAGCCCGCAAGAATTAGGTGTTTCTGATTGGAGAGATGCACATTACGCAACGCAACTTGCTGTTTGGAATGCGTTAAAACAAATTGATATTAATGATTTAGAATTTCGTAATAAAAATGTAGAAAAAGTAACGAAAGATATTGTTGCAAAAGCAAATAGTAGTGAAGAATTGCAAGAAATTACGATGAGTGTAACGCCTTCAGAAGAACAAGAAGCTGTATTAAAAGATGAGTTCTTTGAAACTGGTTTATACACAGTACAAACAAATGCAAAAAGTGGAACATATAAAGTGCAAGCAACTGGTGCCCCAGAGGGCGTGAAATTTGTAAATGAAAAAGGTGAAACAAAAACAGAATTTAATGTAGAAGAGAAGTTCCGTATTTTAATTCCGAAACAGACGCCATCGGGTGGATTTAGCTTTAAAGTATCAGGAAATTTAACGAAATTACAAGGAATTGCACATAAAGGAACACCAACAATTCAAAATGCGGTTGTATTATTGGAGCGCAGTGAAGAGAAAACAAGTCCAGAATTAGCGGTAAGTTGGAAAAAGTCTGAAGGACCACATAAACCAAATCAGCCACATAAACCAAACCAAGATAAAAGGTAATGAAAAGCATTGGCATTTGCCAATGCTTTTTTGACTCTGCTGAAGAAGTATTACTTTCTTACGGTAGAGAAATAGTAAATGGAAAAATATCCTTATGGAAATAAGAAAGTAACGGAAGTACCGTTAGAAGTGATTTATGGAGAGAAGAAATTTCTTTTAAAATCATTTTAAATGAGTTAGAACAAGTATAGAAAAAAAGCTCGTAAACATTATGTTTACGAGCTTTTTTTCTATTATTCAGCTTCTGAAACAACTGTGAAGCGTTCGTTTACGTGTTTTGGATTTTCAATTTCATCAAGTGTGGCTACAGCGAAGTCTTCGTAACTTACATAGCTATCACCTTTTGAGTTAACAAGAAGATTATCTTTACCTGCTTTGTAAGAACCAGTACGCTTTCCTAATGCGAATAATGCAGAAGGGCTGATGAACGTCCAAGTGATATCGTTTGTTTGTTGTAAAATTTCTAAGTTTTTACCTTGGTTTTGAGCAGTTGCAAGGTATTCATTTGGGAAACCTGGTGTTTCAAATACACGTGTTGTTTTTGCTTCGTCTACAAATAAACTTCCAGCGCCTCCAACAACAAGTAATTTTGTGCTCGGTGCATCTTTCATTGCTTCAATTAGTACGTTTCCTGCATCTACGTGAAGATGTTCTTTACCGGCTGGAGCGCCGAATGCGTTTACAACTACATCAAATTCTTGAAGGTCATTAGATGTAAGGGCGAATACATCTTTCTCTAAAACTTTTACATTATCTTCTGTAATTTTTGCAGCGTTTCTGACGATTGCAGTTACTTCATGTCCGCGATCTAATGCTTCTTTTAAAATGCGACTTCCTGCTTTTCCATTTGCTCCAATAATTCCGATTTTCATAAGGAATCCCTCCAATTTTTGTTAAAAGTGTATATCTGAAAATGAATGAATGTCTTGTAATTAGGTTTGTTACAACCTGATGTAACAATTATAGTTACAGGATTGTGTTTTTGTCAATGACTTTGTTTATAAAATTATGTATTGTTTTATTATGTGCGTTTCTAGAAATAACAAGTCATATTTCTTAACAAGTAACACAACTGTGTTACAAAACCTAACATTTGGAAGCAATAACCTGTCGAAAAATGTTGATTTTTGAATATTTTTTAAATATAATTCAATTTATGAGGAAAAAAGGGAGGGGACTAACAGTATGAATATTTTAGAACAGTTCGTTTCATCAACGAATACGATTCTTTGGTCATATATTCTTATCGCAATGTTAATAGGCTTAGGGCTTTATTTTTCTATTAAATTGAAATTCGTACAAATTACCCATCTAGGCGAAATGGTACGATTAATGAGTGATGGATTAACTGGAAAGACACGTAAAAAGGGTAGCGTATCTTCTTTCCAAGCTTTCTGTATGAGTTCAGCAGCCCGCATTGGGATTGGGAACTTAGCTGGTGTAGCGTTAGCGATTTCTATGGGAGGACCTGGCGCAGTATTTTGGATGTGGGTAATTGCAATTATCGGAGCATCTTCAAGCTTTGTAGAGAGTACACTTGCACAGATTTATAAAATAAAAGATGGCAGTGGCTTCCGTGGTGGTCCTGCTTATTATATGGAAAAAGGTCTAAATAAACGTTGGATGGGAATTTGGTTTTCTATTCTAATCACAATTAGTTACGGTTTAATTTTCAACTCAGTACAGGCAAATACAGTTACGCTAGCATTTAAAAATGCTTTCGGTTTAGAGCGTTACGTTGTAGGGATTGTATTAGCTGTATTAGTCGCGATTATTATTTTTGGCGGTGTTAAAAGTATTGCACGTATGTCAGAAATGATTGTTCCACCAATGGCAATTCTTTATATTGCAGTAGCTGTTTTCGTTGTTATTAAAAACTTCTATTTACTACCAGATGTTTTCACAGAAATCTTTAAAGGGGCATTCGGTTTAGATTCAGCTGTAGGTGGCGGTATCGGAGCTGCAATGAAGTTTGGTATTCAGCGTGGATTATTTGCGAATGAAGCAGGTATGGGTAGTGCACCAAATGCGGCTGCGACAGCAGATGTAACGCATCCAGCGAAACAAGGATTTATTCAAACAATTGGAGTTTTAGTAGATACATTTTTAGTATGTACATCAACAGCATTTATCGTATTATGTTCTGGTGCATATAAGGCAACAAACTTAGAAGGAATTGAATTAACACAAAATGCATTAAGTTCGCAAATTGGCCCATGGGCAAGTAGCTTCTTAGCGATTATTATTTTCTTATTTGCATTTAGTTCACTTCTAGGAAACTATTATTATGGTGAAACGAATATTGAATTCATTAAACAAAGTAAAACTTGGTTAACAATCTATCGTATTGCGGTAATTGGAATGGTACTATTCGGTTCTGTTGCGACGCTTCAAGTCGTATGGAATATGGCAGACTTATTTATGGGTCTAATGGTAATCACAAATTTAATTGCGATTACACTTCTTGGGCGATTTGCATACGCTGCATTAACAGACTATGTGAAACAAAAGAAACAAGGAAAAGATCCAGTCTTCAGTGCAGATTCTATTCCAGGTTTAACAAATACAGAATGCTGGGACAAGTCAGTGTCAGAAAAAGAAAAAGCTGTATAATGAAATGTGAAACGAGCATCAAGTTGACCTTGATGCTCGTTTTTTGTTGGAGATAAATTAGGTGGAATGAGGTAAAAGACGAACATTAACTTGAGTTTGATAAGAAAATGTAATTTTTTTTAGAAATATGAAGATGTAAAACAGAATTTATGTTAGAATGGATAATGGCTTCGGAGATAAGAGTTTTGACGAATTATATCTATTGTTTATGTATTTTGAGTGATGAATGGAAAGTTCGGATTATTCCTTGTTTTACGTAGTCAGACGTTCAACGTTAAAAAACTTTAGGAAACGTTGAAGAAGGTTTAAATGGAGGATTTTATATATGAAGTTTGTTATGTTTCTTGTAGGATTACTTGTTGTATTCATACTCGGTTTTCTTATAAGTGCGGATCGAAAGAAAATTAAGTATAAACCAATCTTGGTTATGCTTGTTATTCAGTTGGCATTATCATATTTCTTATTAAATACGCAAGTTGGTTATATTTTAGTAAAGGGAATTTCAGATGGATTTGGAGCACTTCTTACATATGCGGAATCTGGAATCGTTTTCGTATTCGGTGGTCTTGTTAATAAAGGGGAAGTTTCATTCTTCTTAACGGCGTTATTACCAATTGTGTTCTTTGCCGTATTGATTGGAATTCTACAACACTTTAAAATTTTACCGATATTTATTCGTTCAGTTGGTACCCTGTTAAGTAAAGTAAATGGTTTAGGAAAGCTAGAATCATATAATGCGGTAGCAGCTGCAATTGTTGGACAAGCAGAAGTATTTATTACAGTAAAAGATCAATTAAGCAAAATCCCGAAACATCGTTTATATACATTATGTGCATCTTCTATGTCGACAGTATCGATGTCGATTGTTGGATCATATATGAAAATGATTGAACCGAAATATGTTGTGACGGCGCTTGTATTAAACTTATTTAGTGGTTTCATTATCATTCATATTATTAATCCGTACGACATTACGGAAGAAGAAGATACACTGCAGTTAGAAAATAAGAAAAAGCAATCATTCTTTGAGATGCTGAGCGAATATATTATGCTTGGTTTCACAATTGCGATTACAGTAGCAGCGATGTTACTTGGTTTCGTAGCATTAATTACAGCAATCAATAGCTTATTCGATTCTATTTTCGGAATCACATTCCAAGCTATTTTAGGATATATCTTCTCACCACTTGCATTTGTAATGGGTATTCCGCAATCAGAAATGGTAACTGCGGGACAAATTATGGCAACGAAATTGGTATCAAACGAATTTGTTGCGATGCTTGACCTTGGAAAAGTTGGTGGAGAATTATCGGCTCGTACAGTTGGTATTCTTTCAGTATTCCTTGTATCATTTGCGAACTTCTCATCTATCGGAATTATCGCAGGTGCAACGAAAGGGATCGATGAAAACCAATCAAATGTCGTTTCATCATTCGGATTACGACTTGTATATGGTGCAACATTAGTAAGTATATTATCAGCGATTATCGTTGGTGTTATGTTATAGAATTGATAAAGTGGTCTTGGTTATTATCCCGAGGCCATCTGTTTTATTCTGAGTGAATATTTACATGTAAACTCCAATTTTTTCGAGGAATAAATTTACATATGAATTAATTGAAGAATTATGTTGCATTTCAATTAGATAACGCTTACAATTTGGTTTGTAGGTGGTATCAATTTCAGACTTTAAATACGGTAGGGAAGAAGAAACTACCTGTTATAAATTGCAATTTATGCAAACGCTTACTGATTTTAGATTACAGTTTAAAGCAAATAGTATTTTTGGGGCTCTTATTTTTTAACATCAATGGTCAGACGTCATTCGTTATACGACCGATAACTCATGGGAAGTGGAGGATTCACATATGAAGCTGGTAATGTTTTTAGTTGGTTTACTTGTAGTATTTGTACTAGGTTTCCTTGTAAGTTCAGATCGTAAGAAAATTAAGTATAAACCAATTGCAATTATGCTTGTTATTCAATTAGCACTCGCTTATTTCTTACTAAATACAAAGGTCGGGTATGTGTTAGTAAAAGGTGTTGCAGATGGATTCGGTGCAATTTTGAAATATGCGGAAGCAGGGGTTAATTTCGTATTTGGTGGTCTAGCAAATGATGGACAAGCACCATTCTTCTTAACAGTATTATTACCAATTATTTTCTTAGCAGTATTAATTGGTATTTTACAACATATTAAAATTTTACCGATTATCATTCGTGCAGTCGGTTTCGTATTAAGTAAAATAAATGGTCTAGGGAAATTAGAATCATACAATGCAGTAGCAGCGGCAATTGTCGGTCAAGGTGAAGTATTTATTACAGTAAAAGATCAATTAAGCAAATTACCAAAAAATCGTTTATACACACTATGTGCATCTTCAATGTCAACAGTATCGATGTCAATCGTCGGTTCTTATATGAAAATGATTGATCCGAAATATGTAGTAACAGCACTTGTACTAAACTTATTTAGCGGATTCATTATCGTTCATATTATTAATCCATATGACGTGAAAGAAGAAGACGATATTTTAGAATTACAAGAAGACAAGAAGCAAACATTCTTTGAAATGTTAGGCGAATACATTATGTTAGGTTTCTCTATTGCTGTAACAGTAGCGGCAATGTTAATCGGTTTCGTAGCATTAATTACAGCAATTAACGGTGTATTTGATTCTATTTTCGGAGTTACATTCCAAAGCATTTTAGGATACATCTTCTCACCATTAGCATTTGTAATGGGTATTCCAACATCAGAGATGCTAACGGCAGGACAAATTATGGCAACGAAATTAGTAACGAACGAATTTGTTGCGATGCTTGATTTAGGAAAAGTAGCTGGTGATTTATCAGCTCGTACAGTAGGTATTTTATCAATCTTCCTTGTATCATTTGCGAACTTCTCATCTATTGGAATTATCGCAGGTGCAACGAAGAGTATCGATGGAAAACAAGCAAACGTTGTATCTTCTTTCGGATTAAAACTTGTATACGGTGCAACGTTAGTAAGTATATTATCAGCGGTTATCGTTGGTGTTATGTTATAAGAATAAGAAAAGCAATGAGCGCGTGAGCTCATTGCTTTTTTGTTTAGCTTGCTTTATCCAAATTTCTTTTAAATCGTGGTTTCTCCAAATAAGTTCCCAGTCTCCACACATATTCAACAGGTCCCATCCGATATTTCCGCAGCCAGTAGGTACTAGCAAATAGTTGAATCGTATAAATCCCTATTGTTAAAAGGATGCCGAAGAAGTAGCCGATTTTACCGAATAGGCCAAACCCGTACGCATAAAAAATGGTTGTCGCGATAATGGATTGTGCTAAGTAATTACTAACCGACATTTTTCCCATATTAGCCATGTATGTTAGTAGACGTGATGCTTTTTTATAATGGAATAATAAGATAATGGAGCTTCCGTAAAAGAAGGTCATGCTTACTGGTACGACACTGTCTTTTAACATAGTGAGAAATGGCTGATTTGTGAGCAATTCTAAGCCTTTTATTGAAAAAGAAAAGATACCACTTATAAGCCAAGTCTTTTTGAAGGCAGATATGTGCTTATCTATTTCAAATAGCCATCCTTTTTTTCCGATATACATTCCTAATAAGAAAAGAGGGGTCATCAAAATAATGACTAAAAGGGTTAAGGAAAATGTACCAACAAATCCAGTAATACCCATATATTCGAAAGGATTTTCAGTCAGACGGAACTGAACATGCCCTATATAACTTCCATTTTCATGAACCTGTTGCTCCTTTGCGATATATGGTGCGAAATCTTCATACATATTCGTAGTTGATCCAGTAGGGTAAGATATGAGTATGATTAGTGCGAGCAGGATAGAGGCCCAAATAAGTAATGTTTTCGGTTTTCGATTTATAAACATCATTAAGAAAATCCCTACAATTCCGTATGCGAATAAAATATCTCCGTCCCAAATAAAAACACCATGAATGTACCCTAGAATTAACAAAATAATAATACGTCTTATATAAGTGGGGAAGAAGGATCTTCCTTTAGCTGTAATACTTTTTTGTAACAAAATAATGCTAAGACCAAATAAAAAAGAGAATAGGGAAATGAAGTTATGCGTGCCGAAAAATTGAATAAACCAGTTAGCACCTTCATCAAGTTTTCCAAATAAATAAGTTGGTTTTTCACTACCGAACATTCCGTATTGAAATATAGTCATATTAACGAGCAAAATACCGAATAAGGCGAAACCACGAATTGCATCGACTGCTTCTACACGTTGGTTCATTTTTTCTCTCCTCGCATCTTATTGTCTTTTCACTGAAAAGCATACCATTATTCAAGCTAGTCCTATGTATGATTGATCAAGATTTAAGCTAATTTTAATGACATGTTAAGGTAAGGAGATTAAGAAGGGAAATAAAAAATCACCTTAACAAATTCATTAAGGTGATCAAAAATATTATTCAGCTGGAGGCGTAAATGTACGTTTCTCTAATTCGGCATCTAGCATAAATAATGCGTTCGAATCGCTTGTAATGCGTTTTAATTTTTGAATGATACTATCGAAAGAAGCTTCTTCTTCAACTTGTTCGTCAACGAACCATTTTAAAAATGTAATTGTCGCATGTTCGCGCTCATCCCATGCAATATCAGATAAGTTGTAAATGCGTTTCGTTACTTCACGCTCATGCTCAAGTGCGATTTCAAAAGCACTTAATACAGATTCGTATTCGTTGTTTGGATTTTCGAATCCAGTGATAATTGCACGTTCACCGCGATCATTAATGTAATTGTAAAGCTTCATTGCGTGGAAACGCTCTTCTTCTGCTTGTACCAGGAAGAAGTTAGCGAATCCATCGTAGCTTTCTGCTGTGCAGTAAGCGGCCATCGCCATGTAAACGTGAGCAGAGTAAAACTCAAAGTTCATTTGGTCATTAAGTGCATCATGTAATTTTGTAGATAACATAAAATCCTCCTTTGAATTATGACAAGTCTATCATATCATAATTGATAAATATTCTCATTTGATTGTTTCGAATCGTTTGGAAATTTTTTCTACGTGCGCGTTCATTATGTCTTGTAAATCTAAATCGTATTTTTGCGAAAGAACAATGAGATTCGCAAGCACATCTCCGAGCTCTTCTTTTAATTCAAGCTTCAATTCTTCTTGTCCCTTTGTTTGTTCATCTGGGCGATCACGACCGATTTCAATAGCACGCACAACGCGTGAAACTTCTCCAACTTCTTCTGTTAAGAAATTTAAGCGAATAAAGGAATTATACTGTGACCAGCTCCGCTTTTCGTAAAATTCCTCAACCCATCTTTGAAATGCAACAATATCCATTTCTTTCTCATCCCTTCAATATGTTGTACAATATTAATTGTATCATAACAATATATAGTTTTGGGGTGTGGGGATGAGAAAGGTTTGTGTGTTTGCAGGTTCCAACTTAGGAGAAAGATCTGAATTTAAAGAGCAAGCGATTCAGCTTGGCAAAGTGCTTGTTAAAAACAATTGTGAGCTTGTATACGGTGGTTCATGCGTTGGACTAATGGGTGAAGTAGCAAACGAAGTTCTTCGTTTAGGTGGACGTGTGACGGGTGTTATGCCGCGTGGTTTATTCCGTGGAGAAATCGTTCATACAGGGTTAACAGAGTTAATTGAAGTTGAGACAATGCATGAACGTAAAGCGAAAATGGGAGAGCTCGCAGATGCATTTATTGCACTGCCGGGCGGATATGGAACATTTGAAGAGCTATTTGAAGTGGTATGTTGGTCACAAATTGGTATACATGATAAGCCAGTTGGTCTATTAAATATTAAAGACTTCTATGGACCAATTTTACAGATGGTCGACCGTGCAGCAGAAGAAGGCTTTATGAATCCATCTAATAAAGAATTAATTGTTTCAGCAAAGACTGCCGAGGAATTAGTTAATAAAATGAAAAACTATAAGCGTCCTATTATGGGGAATAAGTGGAAGCAGTTACCATAATACAAACATATTGATAATTGATTATAAAACACATGTCATTTTTATATAAAAAATGGTATGTATATATATGGATAATCATGACAACATTATTGAAATGTTGCAAATGATTAGTCCAGTTTAGGTGAGTGGAGGAAAAAACAGAATACAGAAAAAGGCATTCTATATTATTTTGGAATGCCTTTTTCTGTATTCGTATTACGTTTTTTTAATAGGTACCAGCCGCCCCAACCGCCGGCGATTGCTATAATGATGAGGAAAGGGTAGCGATTTACGCTTATATGTATATTGAAAATATTGGCTATAAGTAAAGTAATCCCAACAGTTATTAATGCGAAACATGCTCTAATTAAGTAGTCTTTCAACTGAACCACTCCCGCCATTTATTAGTAAATGATGAATTTGGAAAAGATGTGTTGATCCTAATTACTAGAGTTTGATTTTCTATATTTTAACATAAAAGGGATGGTAATATATGAAATTCCCCCTAAATAAATTGGAAAGATTTTGTGAATGGCTGGAAGAAGAGACTAGGGGCTTATGTCTTTGTCATCATTTATCCCGCTATTTGAGGGCAGTAAGACTCCCACCTCAAAATTCGGCGGAAGCAAAGAAGTTAGGTGGGAGTCGGGCTGCTCGTAAAAGTCCAATTGGTGTGGGCTAATAATCATTGGGGGATTGAAAACCTCCCAATGATTAAAGGGTCACTTTATCGAATCGGCGATATATTTTTTAAGAAACAATCGATATCATTTCATGTACTTGAAAAACCCCCTAATTTATTTAGGGGGTAAGTAGAGCTGTCGATTTTCATGTTATCCAGCTCTAGCCGCTTCAGCTTTTAATATATTATTGATTCAAGAATGCACGTAGCATCCAAGCGTGTTTTTCTAGTTCTGTGTAGATGCCTAGTAGTAAGTCAGATGTCATTTCGTCATCGGAATCTTGTGCGATTTCCATACCTTTTTTCAGTTCAGTTAGCATCATTTCATAGTCTTTCATAATTGCCTCTACCATCCCTTCTGCAGTCTCTCCGTAAGCCGCTTCTTGAACAGAAGATAGTTCTAAGTATTCTTTCATTGTTGCTACTGGTTTTCCGCCAATTGCTAAAATGCGTTCTGCAATTTCGTCGATGTTAGTAGCTGCTTCTGTATAAAATTGTTCGAATTTCTCATGTAATGTGAAGAATTGTGGTCCTTTTACATACCAATGGAAGTTGTGTAGTTTTGTAAATAGAACGCTCCAGTTTGCTACTTGTTTGTTTAGTACTTCGATTACTTGTTTATTCATTATGATCAATCCCCTTTTGAGTTATTATGTGATACAAATTACTAATTTATAATAATTATAATCTAGTAATTTGTATAAATCAACCCCCTTGCTGGAATCTTTTTTGAACGTTTTATGAACTGGATGCTACTTGGAAGAGAAGTATACGTTTAATATTTACCATATTGTGGCATATATATAGAAAAAGAGGGCTTGGAAAGGGGAATCGAGGGAAATGGAACTCCCGCTTCAAAATGTATATCAACAAGTCGATAATTGGTATGTGTTGGATTCGGAGCTTCCTTGGGATGTCAAACGGCTTAGAGAGGATTTGTTTTCTCTTATTGAAATACGTAAAACACCAGTGATTTTTTGTGATACATGCGATGCAAATAGTGTTCTTTTAGCATTAGGGGAAGAGGAAGAGGAATTTTTATTTCCTGTACACGGTTTTTATCATAAAGAAAAACAATTAATTTTCATTTGTATGTGGGAAGAATATGAGCAAGTGCTCCAAACGTTATTACATGAATTTCGGCATGCTATGCAGGATGAGAACGATGTATTGGATGTTGGAAATGAGTTATATGAAGATAGATGGATTGAAAAAGATGCGAGAGGATTCGCAGAGAGGAAATTGAATGAATATAAAAATAGAAGTTTAATGTAAAGCATGGTGGAGAAATTACGCTGTGCTTTTGTTTGTTACTTACTAAAATGAAGCTATTGACATTTTTAAAGTTTAGTTCTAAACTAAGAGTATCAAACGAGCGAGGTGATGGAATGAAAGCAGAAGAAAGACTTGGATTGTTATTATGGTTTCGTTTATCACGTTTCTATAATAGAAGTATTCGCGAGACGAACCAGCATTTGAAAAAATGGGGTTTATCTGCTGCTCAGTTTGATGTGTTAGCTCAAATTGGGGGACATGATCGCTTAACGCAACAAGAGCTTGGAAATAAGTTATTTGTTACGAAAGGAAATGTTACTCAGCTTTTAAATAAGATGGAGAAGCTGGATTGGATTCAGCGTGAGCAAGAAGGCACTACGAAGTATCTTTCGTTAACAGAAAAGGGAAGAGCTTTATATGAAGAAGTGGTTCCGCCCCAGGAAACATTTCAATCGGAGAAGTTTTGTAAGTTAAATCGAGATGAACAGAAACAGTTATTAGAATTACTGCGGAAATTACAGTAATAAAAAATTTTAAATAAATATCTCGAATTCGAGATAATATGAGGTGAAAAATATGTTTAGAAAAGTTGATCATAAAAATATGGGAAGAGCAAATCATGGTTGGTTAAACACACATTTTCATTTTTCTTTTGCAGATTATTATAATCCCAATAACATGAATTTCGGAGCATTACGTGTTATTAATGATGATTTAGTCGCAGCACAAACAGGATTTGATATGCATCCGCATCGTGATATGGAGATTATTTCTTACGTTGTAGACGGAGAACTAACGCACCAAGATAGCATGGGGAACCGCGGAACAATTGAGCGTGGACATGTTCAATATATGAGCGCTGGAACTGGCGTATTCCATAGTGAGCATAACTTAGGAAATGAAACATTACGTTTATTGCAAATTTGGATTTTACCGGATCGTGCTGGCCATAAACCGAACTATGGTGAATTTAAATTTGATTGGAATAATCGTGAAAATGTATGGTTCCATATGGTATCTCCAGATGAAGGTGATGCACCAATTGGTATTCATCAAGATGCCAATTTATACTCTTTATCATTAGAAACTGGTAAAGAAATTAGTTTCCCTGTTAAAGAAGGGCGCCAAGTTTACCTTGTGCAAATTGAAGGAAGTAGCGTTGTAAATGATGAAACACTTGTCATGCGCGATGCGGCGGAAGCAATTGAAGAAGATATTCACATTAAAGCGACAGAGCAATCACATTATTTAGCGATTGAAATGAAAAAACAATAAAGAAATGACGAGAAGAGAGCATCTAATAAGATGCTCTTTTTTTTATGGATGAAATTGTGAGAAAAATGTTTCTCAATATTTTTTTAGCAGGAATTACCTTCATTTGTCAGAAAATTATAAAAGTGTCAAAAACTTTTAGGGGAATGGGGAGTGTTAGATTGAAAAAGCAAGTCGTTTCATCAGCATTAGCGTTATCCGTTATCGTTGGAGGATTTGGGGCGTTTGGAGCAACAAAAACAAAAGCGGAAGAGCAAAAGATCCAGTATCACCAAGAGTTTAAAACACCAGCTTACATAGGCGAAGAATGGAAAGCACCGGAAGGGCTAGATAAAAAAGAGACAGTGTTTCAATATTTAGAGAGCAAAAAAGATATGTTTAAATTGGCAGGAAATATTGACAAACATTTCAATATCATTGGTGAAGAAAAAGACGATGAATCAGGTACAACACATGTGAAGTTAGTTGAGAAGCATAATAATGTCCCTGTGTATGGATCAGATCAAACTGTTACGCTTGATAAAGATAATAATGTAAAAGCATTTTTCGGACAGGTTATTCCGAATTTAGAAGATAAAAAAATTCCTGCGGCGGCAAGTATTACTGATGAACAAGCGGTAAATGTTGCAAAAGCGGATATTGAGAAAGAAATTGGGACAGTAAATAAATACGATGGCGTGAAAAAAGATTTATATGTGTATGAAAAAGATGGTCAGTACTATCTTGCATACCTTGTAAAGGCATCGATTTCAAAACCAGCTCCAGGGTATTGGCATTATTTTGTTGATGCGACAAATGGAAATATTATTGAAAAATATAACGCTGTAGACCACGTTACTGGATTTGGTTACGGAGTGTTAGGAAGTAGACAATCTTTTGAAATCGCTCAAGATGAGAAAACGGGAGCTTTCAATTTATTTGATGGCAAACGTGGACAAGGTATCCATACATTTAATGCAGATAATATGGATGAAAATTTATTCAATTTATTATCACAATGGTTTGGCTATACGGGACTGGAAGTGGAAAGTAAATCTAAGTTCTTTGAAGATAAAGCGGCAGTTGATGCGCATGTAAACGCAGCGAAAGTTTATGATTACTATAAAAAGACATTTAATCGTAATTCTTTCGATGATAAAGGAGCGAAGTTGATTTCTTCCGTTCACGTAGGAGAAGCTTGGAATAACGCGGCTTGGAACGGTGTGCAGATGATGTATGGTGATGGTGATGGAAAGACATTCATTCCGTTATCTGCAGGATTAGATGTTATCGGTCATGAGTTAACGCATGCTGTAACAGAATATACAGCAAACCTTGTTTACAAAAATGAACCGGGTGCATTAAATGAATCATTATCCGATATTATGGGTGTAATGGTTGAGAAGAAAAGCTGGGATTTAGGTGCTGATATTTACACGCCTGGTAAACCTGGGGATGCGCTTCGTTCTCTGAAAGATCCAGCATCTATTCCAAATCCATTAAAGCCTGGTGAAGGTTATCCAGATCATTACAATAAACGCTATACTGGAACAGCAGATAATGGTGGCGTTCATATTAACAGTAGTATCAATAATAAAGCAGCATATTTAGTATCTGAGGGCGGCACTCATTACGGCGTGAAAGTTGTTGGTGTTGGCCGCGAAGCAACAGAAAAAATTTATTACCGCGCTCTTACAAAATATTTAACAGCAAACTCTAACTTTAAAATGATGCGTCAAGCTGCACTACAATCTGCAGAAGATTTATATGGTAAAAACTCTAAAGAGGTACAAGCTGTAACGAAAGCTTATGACGCTGTAGGGGTAAAATAATAAGAGAAAAAAGACCTGACTAGATTGTCAGGTCTTTTCTTTATTTAATCTCGAATACCTAATGCGATTTTCGCCATACGTGACATACGCTCTTTTGACCAAGGTGGATTCCAAACGACATTCACTTCTATTTCATTGACTTCAGGTACGTTTGTTGATAATACTTTTTTAACATCTGATACGATTTGACCAGCCATTGGGCAACCGATAGATGTCATCGTCATTGTAATGACAGCATTGTTATTCTCATCTGCTGTAACGTCATAAACTAATCCAAGGTTGATAATATCAACACCTAGTTCAGGGTCAATAACTGCTTCTAAATTCGCATATAATTTTTCTTCAAATGCTTGCTGTGACATGCACAACACCCCTAACATTAATGATATCGATTCTCATTATAAAGGAAATAGGAAAAATATGCAGTGAAATAGCTCACAGTGTTTTTTTGAAGGCCTTTCGCCATCATTATTCTGTTTTAAAATGAGATACGAGTGTATGTAAGTCTTCTACTGTTTGTTTCATTTGTTTTGCCGTTGTAGACATTTCATTCATAATAATAACTTTTTGTTCAGCTGATTGGGCTGTTGTAGCGGTTTCAGCTGATACTTTATTAGCGATGGAAGTAATTGTATTAAGAGATGCATGAATTTCCTCAGCACTGGAAGCCATTTCTTCAGCTGTTGCAGAAATTTCTTGTATTTGTGTAGAAACTTTATGCACTTGTCCTACAATTGTTGTGAAGGAAGTGCCAGCTTCACGAATTACATTAATACCTTCAGACGATTCAGCTCGTCCTTGAGACATCATAGAATCGGCTGTTTCTGTATCATTTTGAATTTGGTGTAGCAGTTGGTTAATATCAGTAGCGGCTGTTTTCGATTGTTCTGCTAACTTACGTACTTCATCTGCTACAACTGCAAAGCCTTTTCCTTGTTCTCCAGCACGAGCAGCTTCAATTGAAGCATTTAAAGCGAGTAAATTTGTTTGCTCAGCGATATTAGAGATGGATTGTACTGCTGTATCTATATGTTTCGTATGTGTAATTAGACGTTCCACTACTTGTGAAGTAGCATTAATAGCTTCGTTAATAGTGGCCATCTGCGTAATAGATTTTTGAATGACCGCGCTACCTTCATTGGCGTATTCAGAAGTAGTGACAGCTAGTTCTGCTACAGAAGAAGCTGATTCTGCAATACGCTGAACATTAATGGTCATATCTTCCATTGTTGTTGCGCTTTCTTCCATATTAGATGTTTGAGATTGCATATTTGTTTCTAAATTAGACATTGAATTTTGAACTTGTATCGTTGCAGCAAGAGATATAGTTGTTTTTTCAAACATATTTTCAGAAGCATTTTGTACTTCAACAGATATATTTTGAACACGATAAATAATGTGTTGTAAGTTTTCTAACATTTTATTAAAAGAAGTGGCTATTTTCCCCATTTCATCGTTGCTGTTTACATGTAGGCGGGCTGTTAAATCACCATCTTGCGAAGCTAATTCTTTTAACTTTGTATCGATTTGATGAATTGGTTTAACGAGCTTATTAGAGAACGACCGTGCAAGAATGACAGCAAGGGAAATACATATGATAAGAGAGAAGAGAACAATGTATTTAATTGCTGTAGATAATTGATCAATTGTTTCAATAGATTGATCACGTAAATTGGAGTGTTCATTGCTGTATTTTGTAAAATCACCAATTACTTTATAAACGGTTTCGTTTTCTTTGGAAACTAACTGAAATGCTTCTTCCCATCTCTGCTCTTTCGTAAGAGAAACGACTTTACTATCAATAAATTCTCGCCAAGTAGTTCCTAGCTGTATCGTATCTTTTACTTGCTGAGAAACATTAGTGTGAGAAAGAAGGTGATTTTTCTTATCCTCAAGCAGTTTACTCATTTCCTGAAATTTATCTAATTCTACTTGATCATGTTGCAGTAAATAACCTCTTAAAGCGGAAAGTTGTACTTGATAAGCATCTCCAAGTTCTTTTAATTCTGTTGCGAGAGGAGAAATATCGCTTTGTAATACGTTGGCTTTACGTGATAGATCTGTAGTAAAGAATAGAATAAGAGTGAATGCAATGCCAAATAAAGTACAAATTATTCCCGTCATAAACATTAATTTTTTTCTAATGCTGATAAACTTCATATAAAAAAGCCCCCTTTTAATTGTTTAATTAAAATAAATGGATATAAATATTTAAAAGAAAGCTTTACTCCGGTTATTTTGGAATAAAGCGCTCTTCTTTCCATTAGGAATTATAGCAGACAGTTGACGTGAGAGGAAGACATAAGCTGTATTTTGGTTGAATATTCTTTTGGGATAAAGAGATGGTCTTGAACTACCCGCCACTTAGCTACGCTGAAAGTGGGGGATTCCTACGCCTCCTAATTGGCTTGTTTTTCGCTCTACTTGGTGTGAATGACGCTTAGGATTTTGCATTGTAGACTTCCTACAACAACCTCATATCTTCAGTTTTCGATGAGCTATCTGTACAAAGAAATGATACGACAGATAAATATGTTTTGCTATGCAAAAAGCCAATTCATCTCCCACTTATTTGTTGGTGCTATACACCTTCACACAAATTGAGGAAGGAGTCTTCTTGGCTAAGAATGATAAAAAAATATAAAATACTATTGTATTTCTAGAAAACATCATGTATACTTCTAATTAGTTGATAACGATTATCAATATCAATCGAAACATTGCTCTTCGTTATGTTGGTCATACCCCTTTTTGACTGCGTAAGTCAGAGACAAAATGTTGAAATATCTTGTGTCCTATTCTACAGAATTATGGTAATCTCCAACCTCAACTTATATGCGTAAGCATGCAAAAAAGGATCCTATCCGTGAAGGGATCCTTTTTTGCATGCTGTCTTCGCAATTAATGTATATAGTCCTGGTATACGTTCCTCGATTCCTTCTTGTGCAGCATGGGAGAAGACCCATTTTTGATGGGGGCCTTGTTCTTCAATAAGCTTTTCAATTTTGAAATCAGCCTCTGCAATTTCAGTAATAATTTCTCCTAACGTCCAGCGGCGAATTCTTGTTTTCGGTAGAGATTTTTGCTCTGACTCATTAAGGAGAATGCTATATGCTACATTATCTTCAATAAGTTCTTTATTGAAATAATTTCCGTTTGCTTGAAACATCGGATGATCTACTCCTAATAATTTTGTATATATTGGATGGTAATCACGAAGGATAAACGTCCCGTCCTTTTTTAATAATTGAGAGATTTTTTTAAAGAGTGGTTTTAAATCTAAAAAGTAGTGGAGTACGCCTAGTTCTAGTAATACGATATCGAATGATTTAGATAGGGTTATATCTAGTACATCGGAAACGATATAATCGATAGAAACTTCAGCGGCTTCTGCAAGTTCATTTGCATACTTTGCATTGCTTTCTGAAATATCTATAACCGTTACGTCTGCTCCTAAAAGGGCGAATGCAACAGCTTTGTTTCCTTTTGATCCAAGTAAATTAATAATACGTTTTCCTTTTGGAGATTGTATGTAAGGTAAATAGTAGGCGACCTCATGAGTAGGATCTTGCACAAGCTTTTTGGCGTATTCTTTCGGTGTACCGTGGCGATTCGTCCAAGCTTCATAGGCAGCTGCATTCCAGCTTTTTTCATTAATAGTACTTAGTTGTTTTTGATTCAATCTCATCACTCCTTTTGTGAACATATACATATTCGGGAGGAAAAGGAGATTTCCTTTTTTCTCTAAATAAAAGTTTGATTTTTCTGTATTTTGGTCGTGAAATACGTGTTATACATAAAAGCGTTGAAAAGTATTATGACGTTAGCGTACCAAATGGAAATATCGATATAGAGCTGAAAGAGAGGGTAGAAGGGTTATATAGAAGGATAGGAGAGGTAATTGAACAGAAGAGGTTTAAATTAGCATTAGAAACGATCTTCGAAACAGTGCGTTTTGCAAATAAATATTTTGATGAAAAAGAGCCGTGGAAACAGAGGAAAGAAGAGCCTATTCTATGTGGGGAAACAATTTATAATTGTGTTTATCTTATTGCTAATTTCGCGCAGCTTCTGGAACCGTTTTTACCGTTTGCAAGTGAAAGAGTTAGAAATACATTGTCGATTGCTAAAACGAATTGGAAGCCTCAAAATACGTTGCCAAAACGAATTGATAATGTGCAGCCGCTATTTGAGAGAATTGATGTAAAACAAATTGAGCGTGAGGTAGAGAAACTGTACGGAGCGTTGAATTGAGCATAATAAAAAGACCTTTCAAATAAGTGAAAGGTCTTTTTATTATGCAGTGCGACTTTCTTCACGCTCTATGCATTGCATTATATTTTTTTTCTTTCCTAGCAGTAAGCAGTTGCGGCGTGAAAATACCGAGTAATATAAAAGCGATCCCGAGCCATTGCATGGGTGATACGACTTCGTGAACGAGTGTAATGGAAGCGATGATCGCTGTTGGTAATTCAGCGGCACCTAATATTGTACCAAGTCCTGTCCCTACTTTTGGTACACCAATTGAGAAGCAAATGACAGGTACAACAACACCGAAGAAGCCAAGGAAGAAAGCATATTTCCACAATCCCGCTTGTAAAGCACCGTCTGTCAAAAAGGTTGGCGGGAAGAATAAACATACAATAAGAGTTGCACTTGTTGTCATGAGAAAGCTTTTCGTATAAGGTGGTACATCTGTAGCGACGCGCCCATTTGCAAAAACATAGAACGAAAAAGAGATAGCAGCTAATAGTCCGAAGATAATACCTTTCGTAGAAAAATTTTGTCCAAAACCTTCAAATACCCCTCCAGCAAACAGTGTACCGGTAAATAAAATAATAATAGAAATTACTTTCTCAGGGCTTGGGAATGTTCTATTCGCGATTGCTTCAATGACTACGCCAATCCATGTAAATTGAAAGAGCAAGACGACAGCGATAGAAGCGGGTAATTCTTCTACAGAGATTGCATAAAAAATACCGGTCATACTCATCGTTGTACCGACTATTAATAAGGAAAAGAGTTGTTTTTTGGATACTTTATGACGTGAAAAGAAAAGAACGAGTAAAAGGAGTCCAATCCATCCAAATACGTATTGTCCCCCTAGTAGTTGATGTGCTGAAAACCCATTCATAAAGCCGAGTTTAAAAATAGTAGAAAGTACGCCATAGCTACAAGCACCGAATAAAACTAATAATGAAAACTTAAATTTCTCCATGAAAATCCTCCTTTATATAATTAGTATGGAGACTGTATCTCTGCTAATTATTTTCTCGTGTGAATCGGAACAAATAAAAAACGCCCGCCGTCCAAATAAGGACAACGGGCGAACGAAACAGAGTTGAAAGACTCTACAAAATTCCGCCACTCATAAGCAAGTATGAGTTTGGGTATGAAATTCTATTTTACATTGTATTTGGAAGTATAAGAAGAGTCAATCGCTTACATTAATTTTGGAAAAACAATCGAGCATTTTACACCTTGGGGTGTATTCTGAATTCCGTAAGGAAACTTATGTTTATCTAATACTTGTTTTACAATGTATAATCCGAGTCCACTTCCTTGTACTAAGCCGTGTTGACTAGGATTTCCTCGATAGAAAGGTTCAAATAAATGAGCTAATTTTTCTTCTTCAATTTGTGCACCTGTATTTAATACTTCTAATACATAACCATTCGATTTCTCATAAAGCTTTATATATATATGCTGATGATCAATTGTATAATGAATTGCATTTGAGATAATGTTAAAAATAGCAGTTTTGATAAATTTGTAATCGGCTAAAATTCGCACATCTTGTTTAATGTTTGATTGAACTTTTAATTGTTTCACGTGAATAAAGTAATCTACTTTATTCATAATATCCTCAATCATACATGATAATGAGATGATTTCTAAATGCGGATTGAATTGAGGATTATTTGTCTTGGATAATTCTGACATCTTTTCTGTTAATTTGTTAATGTCTTGCATCATTTCATAGGAACGTCTTAAATATTTATCTCGATCTTTATAGGCGCCTATACCGTAAATCATTCCATCTAATTGCCCCATGACAGCTGCGATTGGTGTTTTTAATTCATGAGACATCACAGACATAAATTTTTTTCGATCTTCTTCTACTTGATGAGCTATTTCCAGCTCATTCCTTAATTCTTTATTTGTTTCATGTAAGTTCTTCACAGTATTTTGTGCTTGTGAGGCGATTGCTTGTAAATCTAAATCCTCATTTTTTTTCAATGATTGTTCATCTGAAAAATCAAGGCTCATAATCTCTTGCAATGCTTCGTTCATACATTGAAAAGGTTTAGCAATTAATTTTGTGTAAATAAATGAACCGATTAAACATATAGCGAACATTGTAAGTCCGATTTGTGGGGCTAATTGCTCCAATACATTTGCTAAATTTGAACTATTATTTAATTTGTTCGTTTCATTGGTCGCATTTTTGATATGTAAGGCACTATTTTTAGCTTGTTCTTTTTCTATTTGAGTTGGTAATTCATTTTCGTCCTTTTTGTCAGGGCCATTTTGTACTTGTATATGTTCTTTTGTTTTTTCATCTCGGCTAGGCTGTAAAACATGACCAACTATTGTATAGATTGCTTGAATATCTATAATAGAAGGTGGCCACTCGGACATACTTCTTGAAAAGGCTTTATGTTTCTCACTGTTGGTGTTAGATAATGTATTTTCTACAGTTTGTATCTCACTAGTATTTTTAGAATGCTCTTTATCATAATGTAGTAGTAGAAAATGAATACTTTGATAAAGACAAAATGATAAAAGAACACAAAATAGTAAGGTTTTGATAAAAATATTTCTGGTGATGTTCTTTTGTTTACGCTTCGATTTTGTAGCCAATGCCTTTCACCGTTTTAATATAAGGAATTCCTAATTTTTTTCTTAAATTTTTAATATGTGTATCTATTACTCTCACATCACCATAATGTTCATAGCCCCATACCTTATTTAATAAATCACTTCTTGATAATACTTTCCCACGATTGTGTAACAAAGTATATACGATTTCAAACTCTTTTGTTGTTAGTTCAATTTGATTACCATGAATATAAGCTGCATATGCTGTAGAATTTAACATTAACTCATGTAGTTGTAGTATATTCGCATTTTCAACATCATTTGAAGTCGTCCTTCTTAATACAGCTTCTACCCGTTTAATGAAAACTGTATAGTGAAAAGGTTTTGTAATATAGTCGTCAACCCCTAATTCAAAACCCTTAATTTCATTCTCTGCATTATGTAATCCTGTTAACATAATGATGGGTACATTAGATTGCCCTCGTATTATTTTACAAATACTATATCCATCAATATCTGGTAACATTACATCGAGAAGGATAAGATCATATGAATTTTTTTGAAAGAGGAGAATTCCCTCTGTGCCAGTACCTACAACGTCAACTGTAAAACTTTGTGCAGTCAAAAATTCTCTTATTAGCTCTTGTATATCTGGGTTGTCCTCAATCACCAATATGTGCTTCATAACAGCACCTCCTAAACAACACTTCTTACCTTAGTATTTAAATTTATCATTTATACAATGCTTTAGATTGCTTATACATATAATAAGCCCCCGCTATCAGTCTATAAGGAAGGTAGCAAGGGGATTTTTGTAATGGAACTAAATATGTCCAATTGAAAATCATAATAGTTTTATCATAGTATGTAAAGTAAATTTTATTAAAAGTAGTAGAGAGAGAATCCCAATATCTGTTTCTGTAAATGTTTGAATTTTTTAATACAAACTCTCTTCATTATATATGGAAAGGTAGCTGTTTTGCTACTGTAAAAAAATAAAATAAGCCAAGACATTCATTCTTGGCCAAGTGTAAATCGTGTTTTTTAGGCTATTTTACAGTAACAGTAGCTTTCTCACTCATGCGCTCAAATAGCCAGTGTATATCAGCATTATACATACGAATGCACCCAAGTGTCGTAGCTTTGCCGATTGCTTGATTATTGTTAGTACCATGAATTGCATACGTTGTTCCATAAGTTCCTGCCATATTTAATCCCATCCAACGATCACCAAGTGGATTACGTGGATCTCCACCTTTAATGTGTCCAGTATAGTAAGGGCGATTTTTTATTTTATTTACAATCATGAATGTTCCTTTTGGTGTTGGAGTCGCTGATTTTCCAGTAGCGACAGTAAAGCTTTTTATGAATGCTCCATCTTGATAAAAGTCCATTTTATTTGTGTTTGTATCTACAATAAGTTCTTGCGTAGTTGCAGATGCTTCAGCAGATGTGAATGGAACTACAAATAATCCTGCTGATAAAATAATGAGTGATAATAGTTTTTTCATAATAAACTCCTTTTACTAATTTAGTAGTTATAAAATGTATTAAATGCAGTGAAGTTTTAATCCACGTAATGCCTGATGAATATTTTCATTTAATGTTTCAAAGAAAATAGTGATTTTTTGTGAGTTCTTGTTATTTTTATTAATTAGTAATCTTTCATTAAGTAAAAGTTCACCGTGTACTCCAAAGCTTTGAAATTGAATATTCATTTCGTCTTCATTTTCTGAAATAATAGGTAAAAAATAGTGAAATGCTCTAGTTGGAATGATGTAACTTTTACCAATCATGCATTCTTGGCTAGAATTAACCCATTTTTTTGTGATAATCTTAATGTTATTTTTTGAAACGATGAAAGATAATGTTGTTGACTTAGTTAAACTTACTTCAAGTTCATTTGTTTCACATATATGTAAGTTAAAAGCGGTTTCATGAGGATGCGCTTCAACATTTGTGTTAATGAAATTGTGCATTATATAAGCTTCCATCTGTATTCTCCTTTAATTTGATTTTTCAGAAAAAAATTTACATTGATTAAATTCAATATAAAGTACATACAGTGTTAAATTTTTCAACAAATTCCGATATAATCTTACAATACATATATGGAGTCTATATGAAGTTAATATGAGTTTGATATGGTTTTTTATAAAGATGTATAGAGGGATATTTTTATGTACTAAAAAAGAGATTGGAATTTATTGTTAAATAAATCTCGGCGAGTATTGATTGAGAGCGCATATTTACTTTTAATGTGTAATTTGCATAATAAAATATAACCCTGTAAATTAGAGTGTGTTTCTTACAAAAATGTAATATAAATGTAAGCTATTGTGATAGTTATTTCGACAATTTTTTTATACAATATTAGTAACAGTTTGTACGTTAGAAACACGTAAAGGAGAGATGACATGGAATGGGTTCATGAATTATTTCAGCAGTATGGGTATTATGTTGTACTTGTAGGATTGCTGTTAGAATATATTGCTCTTCCGTTTCCAGGGGAGCCAACACTAGCATATGCAGGATTTTTAGCACATAAAGGCGACTTAAGTTTGCCAATTTTAATTGTTTTATCCTTTATTGGAACGAGTGTAGGAATGACGATTCAATACTTTTTAGGAAATAAGCTTGGTATGCCGTTCGTACAGAGATACGGAAAATATGTATTTTTAACACAACGAAAAATTGATTTAACAAGAATGTGGTTTGATAAGTATGGATATTTTCTTATCTTTATCGGCTTCTTCATTCCAGGGGTGCGTCACTTTACAGGATATTTTGCAGGAATCATTAATTTACCGTTCCGCCGCTTTGCAATTACGATTTACTTAGGTGCTTTATTCTGGGTATCGTTCTTCTTAATTGGTGGCTATTGGTTAGGTGGCAACTTACATGATATTTTCGGAGTGTTAGAAGGTCATATCGGTAAAATTATTTTCGGAGTAGTTATCATTGTAGTAAGTACGTTAGGTATCCGCTTCCGCAAACAGTTAAAACGTGTATTCTTACAAAACGCAAGTTAATATGGAATCCATTCTATGTCAAAAAGTAGGAAAGGCAGTGCTGTTGAGCACTGCCTTTTTATTTTATGTTCCAATTTACTTGCAGTTTTCCTTTTAGGTTATTTCCATTAATTACAATATAATGCTTTCCAGTTTTGACTGCCGCGAACTGGTATGTGTTGTGGTCTGTTAAAGCTAAATATTTTTCTTCCTCTTGAAACTCACTAGCCATTTTTACATCTTCAATGTAGGCATCCGGAGTTTCTGAAGGCGATTCAATAGTAAATTCCAGTATGTCACCACGCTTTAACTCGATTGGAATTTTATGCTCACCGCTAAAATGTTGAAAAGATGCTTCAAATGAATGTTTCGTTCTGTTCTCTTTCCACTGTTCTTTTTGTGTTACATCAACGAAGTTAATAGAGATAAATGTGATAAGCATAATGCTAGGTACGAGATATTGAAGCCATTTAAATCTTTTTGCTATGACTGTACATAAATAGAAGAAAACAGAACAAATTGCCCCAATTGATCCCGCGAAAAGTAAAGGTCTTAGACCTGTCCCTTGAAACACTTGAAAAGGAAGAAAAAATAAATAACCGCAAAGAATATAAAGACATAATTTTTTCATTGTATTTTGTTGTTTAAAATTAACGTTATCAATGCAAACGGAACAAAAAATTGCATAAGAAGCAAGGATGACTGTCCATGGAGCAAAGAGAAGTTCATGTAACCCATTTAGAAAACTATACATCGTTTGCTTACTAGCGGTGGAGAGAACAAAACTAGCAATTAATAAAAATAATAAGCAAGTTGCCGTTAACTTAGTAAGAATGTAAGAAAAGGTAGATGTTTTATTCATATATAACCTCCTATATTTAATATTTAAAATTTATTATATAGGTTATGTATATAATAATATAGAGTTAGTTTTGTCAATTATTAACGTCATATTGACAATAATAATTGACAAAAAACCGGATATTATTTACAATTTTATTTAAATAAAAGAAGAAGAGGTAGGATATGAAGCTTCAAAATCGAGTGAGGGAATATAGGGCAAAGCATCGTTTGTCACAAGGGGATTTAGGCAAAGCGATCGGTTCATCACGGCAAACGATTAGCTTAATTGAACGTGGTGATTATGCGCCGTCTATTGTATTATCGCTAAAAATTGCACAAATTTTTGGTGTGCCGGTGGAGGAGATATTTACGTTAGTGGAGGGGGAAGATGGAGATGGAGAGTAAGTTTAAGAAGCCTTTTTATAATTTTGGAAAGTTCTTGTTAAGTATGGTAGGTGGTTTTTTTGCATCGTATATAGCATTAGATCTTTTTTCGGAAGGATCAAGAAAATTGCCACCTTATATTTTAATGGGTACATTTACTATATTCGGGATAATAATGATTTATTATGCTTGGAAAAATACACGTATGTTAGCTAAGTTACGTGATGAAGAAGAAAGTGTACAAGGGAGAAAGTTAGGAATTATATTAATGTATTTACGTGTGGGTGATATAGTCACGCAGTCATGGTTTGTTTATACAATAATTGTATGTAGCCGTGTGTTTATAAAAGGGGAAGACTTTTCACTTGCACTTTGGAATATGGTAGCTTCTATTATATGTTTACTCATTGTAGTCATTATAGGGATAGTTATGAAGAACCGTTATAATAAGTTGTATCCCAATCAGGAAGTTACATATATGGAGTCAATGGAAATGTGGACGAAAAATGCAGATGAAGGACTAGAACATATTGTACATGAAGCCGGATATAAAACGTACCAATTTATGAATAGAGTACTTGCTTTTGTTTGGCTTGCTACTGTTATATATACAGCAGCAAATGATATGAATTTTTTACTGATTGGTTTAGTCTCACTCATCTGGATATTGCATATCGGCAAATTCATGTATGAAATGCATAAAAAAATGATTTATTAGAGCACAGAGTATCGGGAGGGGGAAAACGGTGGATATTTTAAGAAGGCCTGCTTTTTCAATGTTCGTTGCTTTCATTTGCTCCGCTTTATATGGGTTCATTCGAATAGAAAAAGTACAGCAAATTGTAGAAATGTGGACAGTTTTTGGAATTGTATTGTTAGTGATAGCTATTCACGAACTAGGTCATGTAATATTCGGTTTGATGGGCGGTTTGGAATTTAAGTTTATGACAGTAGGGCTTATTACTGTCCAAAAAGAAAAGGGGAAAATACGAATTCGAGAAAATAAATTGTGGGGGTACTTTGGAGGCGTTGCAATGCTAGTGCCACCTTCTATACATACACCGAACCTTTCAAAAAAATGGGCATGGATGACTTTAAGTGGTCCGATAACGAGTGTAGTATTCGGCATTGTGTCAGGTTACATATATATGGTGAGTTATTATCAATATCTTTTATATTTTTCAGTATTACATTTCACAATCTTTTTCGCTACAGCAATTCCACTAAAGGGAATGGTGCTTAGTGATGGCATGCAATTTTTTATTTTAGTTAAGGGCGATGAGAGAGCGAAGCAACATTTACATAGCATTCAAGTGTCAAGTGAACTATTAAGTTCAAAAAGGCCGAAAGATTGGAACGAGCAGCTAGTAGAAATAAGTGAAGAAAAAATAAAGGGCGATAAAGATATAAAGAAAATAATGAGCCATCTTATGCTTGTTTTTTATGCCCGCTGTGATCAAGAGGGAATGGAAAAAGGGATATCTTATTTAGAACGAATTGTTCACGTACCTGTAACGAAAGAAAATAAATACTTCGTTAGTAGTTTTCATAGTTGGTATCTCTTATATAAAATGCTCTATCATAAGGACACCCTTTCCTTACAAGAAGCAGAGAAGCATGCAAAAGCAATTACGAGAATGGATTTATACGGATATTATCGTATGCAAGGAATTCTCAAATATTTAGAGAATGATGCGGATGCCTTTCACGTTTACATGAAGAAAGCAGAGAAAGAGTTAAAGAATGCCGAAAAGAGTGGAATGGGCTTTTGGCAGTTAGAGCGAGAATGGTTTGAGCAGTTGAAGGAGAGGATATCTTACGCGGAGTAGGATATCCTCTTTTTTATATGTCATCTTATTGGATTTCATAAAAAGCCTGAGGCGAGTAAAATGAGATAAGAAGAGCAAAGCTTGGAGGAAGTGAATATGGAAATTTTAAAGATTATTTTGCTAATCCTACTCATTTATGCTGTTTTTAAAGTGACGTATGTAGCATTAAAGATATTCGCGATTCTTTTAGTTATCTTTTTAATCGTGGAGTTCGGTAGTAAGTTGCTTGGGGGATAGGGTATGTTGTGCGTTTGGATTGTCGGAATTTGTCGGTAAATCGATATTCTGTGTTGAAACGCTGCTATATTGAAGAAATCGTTGATATATTCGAAGAAGTACCATCTAGGGTATGTAATTCGAAATTAAAAAAGCTGGAAGAGTGATCTGCCAGCTTAAGAGTTACTTTCAATTTGACGGCCATTTTCTTCTTTAGGGTCTTGTAATAGGTTGAATACGTCTGCTAGGCAGAATGCGATAAACCAAGTCCAAAGACCGTGGAAGAAAGCTGAGCTTAATTGAAGTGGTAATGTATAGTTTGTCATTGAGTAGGAAATGCATCCACCAACGATTCCGATCATTGTTAATAACATTGTTTTTTGAGCATTTTCTTCTGGATTGAAGAGGAAGAAAATGTAGCCGCCTAAAATTGAAGCGCTTACAAGGGATTCGATTCCATTAAAAATGATATGTTCTCCAAGCTGAATGTTTGTCCAGAAGCAAATCACACCACCGATAATGGCAAACAGAACAGCAACTGTGTATCGTATATATTGATTCATATGTTCATCTCCTTATGTAATAAGATGATTTGGAAGTTAACAAGGTAGGTATAGTATATTGAAGTGGATTTTAATTGTACGTATCTTTTTATAAAAGATTGTTGAAGAATAAATGAGATGATTCGTGTATACCCGACTTCTCGTTTCTTTTTGTCTATAAAAATAAGAGAAACTTCCAAGTCTATGCATTCTTTTTTGTAAGTTCAATTTTATTATAACACATTTAGCGGCGTAATAATAGAATTATCTGATTTTGTAATAAGTGTAATAAAATAAAAACGCAAGGAATTGTAGTTCCTTGCGCTTTCTTATATACGTTTGAAACGTCCAACGATTTCAACGGTTTCAGTAATATTCATAAATGCTCGATTGTCTACTTGGCGAATGATACGCTTCATTTCGCCTAACTCATAGCGAGTTACGACAGTGTAAATCATTTTTTTCTTATGGTTTGTATAGCCGCCGACAGCATCTACCATTGTCACGCCGCGTATGCCGTGATGCAATAGTGCGCTTTTTATTTCCTCGCCTTTTTCTGTAATTGTCATTATCGTTAATTTAATGTGTTTTGTATGTACAGCATCAATCACTTTGCTGACTACAAATCGGCTAATTAACGTATAAAGTGTAATATCCCATCCGAAAATAAATCCTGCTGCAACGAGTAAGATTAAGTTAAATACAAAGATGATTGCTCCAATGGAAACATCTCGATATTTCGCTACGATCAATCCAACAACATCAAATCCACCTGTTGAAGAAGCGAATCGGAATATAATACCTGAGGCTGCGCCGCAGATGACACCACCGAATACAGAAGAAAGTAAAATGTCCTCTGAAACTTGATGTACTGGGATAATGTTCATGGCTAAAGATGATACGGCCACGAAGTAAGCTGTTAAAAAGGTTGTCTTCTTTCCTAAGTAAAAGTGACTTAAAATAAGAAGCGGGATGTTTAGTAAAAAGATAAGTGCACCGATGTTATAATGCATTAAATAACCGATAATCATCCCCACACCAGCAAATCCGCCACTAATCATATTATGCGGGATAAAAAACATATTCATAGAAATAGCATACAAAATGGAAGCTACAAAAATAACAACCAACTGTATGATAAATTCTAAGTGAAATGTTCTAGCTGCTGGGAAGGATAAAAAGGCGGTATCGGGAACGTAATCGGCGTCTCCTAATTGACCCATAGTATGTTTCATCTCCATATTCATTTTTGATTACAAGAAGAGAATAATGCTTTTTTCAAAAACTGGCAACCGTTTTATTATTATACGAAAATTTTATAAATTTCTAATAAATTAAGCCTATTCAATAATATGTGTGAATATACTAAAGAAAGCGAATACAATGTTTTTCTATTATTGTTTTTTTGAGAAAATATGCAAAATATTTTTTTTGAAAATAAAAGGAAATAGAGAATGTTTGTGGAATGTGCTAAAATGACTTTATTAAGGATGTGAAGCGATGGAATTTTTATTGCAAGATGCGATTCTATATATATCGTTTGTAACGACAGCGCTTTGTTTATTAGAAGTCTTTTTTCTTGCTAATGTTTCTCGTTTCGTACGTCAGCAAGCATCAAGCGGTAGACAGAGAGCTTTCACGCTAGTTGATACATGTGAAGAGGGTATAGGAAATGTACCGCTTTTCTCTATTTTTTATAAATATGGAATGATTCGCTCGGTTCGCAGACAAGAATCAAGCGATGAGAGTGACGAGGTCGGTCCGTATACACCAATGTTTCGCTAACTAATTACGAAACATTGGAGGAATGAACATGTTAAAATCATACCGAGCTGTGCTCGTTAGTTTATCAGTATTACTTGTTTTTGTTTTATCTGGCTGCAGTAATGCAGGCACAATTGATGCACATAGTACTGGGATTTGGAATCATTATTTCGTATATCCAATCTCGTTTATGATTCAATTTGTTGCTCATCACATACCTGGAGAAAGCTTTGGGATTGCTATCATTATCATGACGCTCGTTGTTCGTTCAGCATTGATTCCATTAGCTGTTTCGCAATATCGTAGTCAAATGAAAATGAAAAAAATGCAACCTGAATTACAGAAGCTGAAGAAGAAACATGGTGATGTGAGTAAAGATCTTGAAAAACAAAAGCAGTACCAAAAAGAAATGTCAGAACTAATGAGATCAGGCGGTTGGAATCCACTTGCTGGGTGCTGGCCAATCTTTATACAAATGCCGATTTTCTCAGCTTTGTATTATGCGATTAGCCGTACCGAAGAGATTCGTACATCTTCATTTTTATGGGTGAACTTAGGACATGCAGATCCTTATCATATATTACCGATTCTTGCAGCGTTAACAACATTTATTCAAATGAAGGTTTTTCAATCAAATACAACACCTGGAGAGCAAGTTCAAATGCTTAAAATGCAACAAATTATGATGCCAGCAATGATTTTATTTATGGGATTTGCGGCACCGTCAGGGCTTGTATTGTATTGGATAACAGGTAACCTATTTACAATGACTCAAACAATTGTATTAAGAAAAGTAATGGAACGTAAAGAAGTACAATTACAAAATGCATAGAAAAACGCCGCTCGGGATGAGCGGCGTTTTTTGATTGGAATTTATTCTGCAATCGTAAGTGCAAAACATACTCCTTTAAAAGTAGTTAAGGAAAAATTAAGAAAACAGCATTACTATTTGCATTGTATACGAAAGTGTACATGTTGTAGAAGTGTAATTGGTATAACATGAAGGAGGAATTTTCCTATGAAGAAAAAAACAGTTGGGTATTTAGTGGCTGCAGGAGCTTTATCATTGGGAATCATGGGTGGAGTAGGTATGCCTGCATTTGCGGCAACGAACAACGTAAGCGCTACTACATCAGCAGCTGAACAAGCTACAAAAGGAAATACGAAGAAAAATTTAGATGAAGCAACGAAACAAAAAGTAAAGATCATCATGGAAGACTCGAAGAAACAATTAGAGGAACTAGGAGTAAAGCTTCCAGAGAAAGGGAAGCGCGAGGGAATGTTTGCTAACCTAGATGAAGCGACAAAAGAAAAAGCAAAGGCGATAATGGAACAGCAAAAATCCGGAGCATTAAGTCATGAGCAAGCAAAAGGAAAGTTGACGGAACTAGGAGTGAAATTTCCAGAGAAAGGGAAGCACGAGGGAATGTTCGCTAACCTAGATGAAGCGACAAAAGAAAAAGCAAAGGCGATAATGGAACAGCAAAAATCCGGAGCATTAAGTCATGAGCAAGCAAAAGAAAAGTTGAAAGAACTAGGAGTGAAGCTTCCAGAAAGAGAGAAGTTTGAGGACATTTTTGCTAATCTAGATGATGCCACAAAAGAAAAAGCAAAAGCAATTATGGAAAAGGCCAAAGCACAATTAGCGGATTTGAATGTTGATTTTCCAGATCGTAAATTTTTCATGAAAAAGGACAATAAATAATTGAAATATATCGTATCTTTCGCATGGGCAACAGAAAGATACGATATAAAGTTTATTCGAGGACTGATTTTTTTTTAGAAAGAAATCAGTCCTTTTTATTGGTTTGTTGAGCTTCTTTTCATAGTTAGTATATATCCAAAGATGCAGTAGAAGATTGCACATCCAATAAATACTTCAGTATATTGGAATTTACCTAATAGGTAGAAAGAAACAGCCGGTATAATAGCCACAGCTAAAATACTATATCCAGGATATTTCTGTCGATATAGGATAGCAAAGATAAAAGAGAGAACTGTTGCAACGATACAAAGAATAGCAATCATTATAATAACACCTCCATATATGCATTGTGTAATTTTTTGGGAATTCGAAAAATAGTATAACTTCTGTTACAATATAAGAAGTAATACTTTTATTGTGTTATATAAAAAAATATATTGATTTTTTCTAAAGATTCAATATAATGAACAATAACTACAAAATTCGACATCAAGAAGTGATGATGAGGACACGATCAATTTTTTACGATTTTCAGAGAGGGAGGCCTTTGGCTGTGAGCTTCCTAATACGGAAAAATGGATTACCACCTCTGAACTGCAGCAGTGAACGGACATCTAAGTAATTGCTTGCCGGCAAAAACCGTTATCTAGACTTGAGAAATTGGTGAAGTGCGTAACTTTACGAATTGAAACAAGGGTGGAACCACGAATATAACACTCGTCCCTTTTTAGGGAGGAGTGTTTTTTTATTTCATTTTTGCATCACACTAGAATTGGAAGGAGGATACGCAGCATGCATCATGATGAGAAAAACAAAATTGGTTTAACAGTAGCACTTTCAATCGTTGTAGGGACTATTATTGGATCTGGTGTGTTTATGAAACCAGGAAGCGTATTAGATTACTCAGGGAGTTCGAATATGGCTATTTTGGCCTGGGTAATTGGTGGACTGTTAACGTTAGCAAGTGGTTTAACAGTAGCTGAAATCGGGGCACAAATCCCCAAAAATGGTGGTTTGTATACGTATTTAGAGGAGATTTACGGAAGCTTTTGGGGATATTTATCAGGCTGGATGCAAACAATCGTATATGGTCCAGCGATTATTGGAACGTTAGGTTTATACTTTAGTTCTTTAATGATTAACTTTTTCTATTTAGATAAAGTATGGAACTTACCAATTGCAATTGGAACAGTTGTGTTCCTCGGTGTTATAAATAGTATGGGAACGAAGTATGGTGGCATTGTCCAAACGATTACAACAGTTGGAAAGATGATTCCAATCGTATTAATTGTTGTGCTAGGTTTTTGGAAAGGGAACAGTGATATTTTTAACGTAGTTGTACCGATATCAGAAAATCAAAGTATTGGGATGGCTATTTTAGCGACTTTATTTGCTTATGATGGCTGGATTTTACTTGCTTCTATCGGCGGAGAAATGAAAAACCCAACAAAGTTATTACCGAAGGCAATGACAGTCGGGATTTTAATTGTAACAGCTGCTTACGTATTAATTAACTTAGCATTATTAAATGTGTTACCAGCAGCGAAGATTGTAGACCTTGGAGAAAATGCGACAGCGACAGCTGCAGGCATGTTACTCGGAGAATATGGCGGAAAAATCATTAGTATCGGCATTATTATCTCTATTTTCGGTTGCTTAAATGGAAAGATCTTAACATTCCCGCGTATACCGATGTCGATGGCAGAACGTGGGCAGCTCCCATTTTCTAAGTTTATCGCAAAGGCACATGAGAAGTTTAAAACACCAGCAAATGCGATTACTGTTGAAATTATATTAGGGATTATTTTAATGATTGTTAGTGATCCGAATAAGCTATCGGAGATTTCCGTATTCATTATTTATATTTTCTACGTAATGACATTTATCGGTGTCTTCATTTTACGTAAACGTAACAGAGATAAAGAACGCGCATATAGCGTGCCATTATTCCCGATTGTACCAATCATTGCAATTTTAGGATCATTGTTTGTAATTGGAAGTGCGATTATTAATGATCCATTGAGCTGTTTCTTATCAATTGGAATAGTATTTACAGGACTTCCGGTTTACTGGTATTTAAATAAAAAGAACGAAACTGGGGTGTAATGAGTGAAAAAGCAGACGTATGATACGTTTGCTTTTTTTGTGTTGTAAAAAATTGTGCTTGATTGAACTTTCTCTTTTGGTTACTATAGTTGTAGTAACCAAAAGAGAAAGTGTGGGGGGAAACTTGAATTTTCGTGTGTATATTTTAGCCATCGCGGCATTTGTAGTCGGAACGGTGGAGTTAATTATAGGAGGAACGCTTGATTTAGTTGCGAACGATTTAGGCGTATCTATTAGTGCTGCGGGTCAGCTTATTACAATATTTTCAGTTGTCTTTGCTTTGTCAGGGCCGATTTTATTAGCCTTAACAGGGAAGTTTGAGCGGAAAACATTATATATAGGGGCATTATCGATTTTCTTACTTGGAAATATTATTTCAGCGTTTAGTTTGAATTATGGAATGTTAATGTTTTCAAGGGTAGTTTGTGCAGCGAGTGGATCGCTTATTATCGCACTGTCTGTAACACTAGCTTCTAGTGTCGTGGAACCGCATTTTCGTGCGCGTGCAATCGGCATTATTTTTATGGGGATTAGTGGATCGCTTGTACTTGGCGTACCGCTAGGTCTTGTACTTGGGAATGCATACGGATGGCGTGCACCATTTGTGCTCATTTCGGTATTAACGGTCATTGCTATTGCATGTATTTCATTATTTTTAACGAAAGTTCCACCAGTATCTGTTTTATCAATAAAAGAACAAATTGCTACTTTGAAAGATAAAAAAATTGTAAGTGCACAGCTAACGTCATTTCTATTTTTGACGGGGCATTTAACACTGTATGCATATTTAACACCATTTTTAAAAGATGTGATGCATGTTGAGGCAAACTGGATTAGTGTGTTTTACTTTATTTTCGGAATTGCAGCTGTAATAGGCGGCGGATTTGGTGGTTGGCTCGCTGATAAATGGGGATCGAAGAAAAGTATTATTTCCATTATTATCGTATTTGCATGTGCAATCTTTATTTTACCGATGATGACATTCTCATTCCCATTATTCATTATTATGATGGGATTATGGAGTATGCTTAGCTGGGCCATTTCACCAGCGCAGCAAAATTATTTAATTGAAATTGCACCAGAATCAGCTGGTATTCAGCAAAGCTTAAATAACTCTGCGCTTCACTTAGGGATTGCACTCGGTTCAACAGTAGGCGGAGTTGTTATTGAGAAATCATCAGTTATATATAACGCTTGGGTAGGCGGCGGATTTGTTATATTAGCTCTTCTATGTGCTATCTTCTCCATTACGAGAGGGCGCCGTTCTCAGTTTGCAAAAGAAGAATCTATCGTGTGATAGGTTCTTTTTCTATTTCGAAAACAGTTGAAGGGTTTACCAGTTAAATGTAGAAGGTTGTACGTATCGAGGTGATGATATATGGATTATTCAATAATTGGTTTTTTATTCACAGCATTGCCGTTATTCATAGTTCTTTTTGTATTTAGATGGGTTCGTTTCATCCATCAAAATTCAGAGAAACAAGTGGAGCAAAATGAGAAAATCATTGAGCTGTTGATGGAGATAAAGGAGAAGACTAAGTGATAGTAAGTCCTTTTACATGATAATTATATATAAGAATGTAAGAAAAGATAATTTTAGCAAATTTGAAAGTACCTTTTTATTTAGGGATTGAATTTATAATTGCTGGGGCATATGTGTTAAAAACGAGACAAAAAGCATAACAAAAAACGCCTTGAAACAAAGGCGTTTTTTTAATATCTCAATTTTATTAAAAGACTTCGAATTTCCTCATCTTGCATAAAGAGATCGTGATGCTTTTCAGTAATTTTTGCGAGCGCAACGTCATGGTAGAAAAATTCTGTAAAGAACTTTACGAATGGTTGTGACATTGTTTTCATCGCTTGCCAAGAATTTTGTTCTACTCCAGCAAATAAAATTTCACGATCATCAACGATAAGTAATAAATAACGTTCTAGTGCATTAGGCTCTTCAGTTGGGATTAGAAAATGAATATTCTTTAGTTCTGTATCTGCTTTACCTACGATGAGGGCTTCAATATCCACGCCTTCCTTCGCCTTTTCTTCAAGTAAAGGTAAGTATTCTAAGAACGTATCATTCCAAGCAGAGATACGGATGGACTCTTTTGCGTCTTCAACAATTTGTTTGCTTTGTACTTGAATAGAAGATTGCATTTTTAAGCTCCAAACGCGGTCATCTGTAAATGATTTTTTTGAAATATTTGTTTCGAGTTCTTTAATATTAGATTGGAACTCTGTTGTTAACTTTTGAATGGCAAGCTTTAGGGGTAAAGCTGTATATAATTTTTTCTTTTCTGAGACGGAATCCATAACCATCCCTTTATCAATAAGGCGCGCTAATACTTCATATATTTTTGCTTTTGGAACACCTGAATGTTTGACAATCGTCGTTGCATCTAAAGGTTCATCGCTCGAGACTACAACTTCATACGCTTGACTTTCATATTGTGAGAAACCGAATTTTTGTAACATAATTCCCTCCGAACAAATGAGATTCTATTTTAAGAATAAAGAACTATTTGTATTTATACAAGTGGGGCATAGTGAAACCTGTTTGAAAGGAAATTATTGTAGGGAGTGAGCCATTTAGAATGAGGAGCGAATACGGTGAAAAGATTGACAAACTTAGGAAATTTAGTAGAGAAATAAGAGGTTAGGCTTGTATATTATTAGTAAAATGAGGGTTATTTCGGTACAATATATAATAAGTAATGACTTTATAGGAGGAATACAATCATGGCAATTGTTGATGTATCCATTATTCCAGTAGGAACAGGTAACCCAAGCGTTAGTGCATATGTAGCAGAAGTACAAAAAGTGTTAGAGAAAAATGCTGATCGCGTGAAATATCAATTAACACCGATGAATACAGTAATTGAAGGAGATCTTCCTGTCATATTAGAAGTAATTCAACAAATGCATGAAGTACCATATACGAAAGGTGCACAGCGCGTTGCGACAACAATTCGTATCGACGATCGTCGCGATAAAGAAAGCACAATGGAGAAGAAATTAAACTCTGTTCGATCAAAATTATAAGAAAAAGCAGCGATATTCGCTGCTTTTTTTATAACGTTATGTAGAGGAGAAAATAATATGAATGAGAAGTTTAATGAGCAATTTGATGGTTTACTTGAAAAGTATACAGAACTATTACTAGGGGAAAGCAATGAAGAGCGCAAAGCACAAGTAGAAAAATGGGCGTTATATTCTTACATTGCTAAAACGATGCCAGCTTTAGTGAAGCATTGGAACGAGACATATCCAGATGCGAAAGAAGAGATGGTACAGTTAATTACAAATATTAAAAAGTTGAATGAAGAGAAGCGAAATGATAAGTAATAGAGTTTGAGGTGGATTTTGCCTCAAACTTTTTATTTTTTATATTAATATTCTTATATAATTTACATGGAATATAAAAGATTTTAGAAGCATGTCGAATATTTTTGGCACGCTTATTTTTTACTTAGTAAATTCGTTTTTCTCTAAATGTCGAAAAAAATTTTGTTATATTCGAAAGCGAGAATGTAAGCTTTTAATCATTTTGATAGTATTTTATAAATTATCTAAATAATTATTTGTATCAAATAATTTTAAAGAATGATATAATTTTGAAGAGGGGTAAAAAACAGACAAAGTACAGTCATAGGGGTGAATTACATGGAACAATTAATGCGAAATTCGTTTCTTTTCTTGTCAAAAAATAAAGCGCTAACAAAACTGGCTAAAAAGTACGGTTTACGCTTTGGTGCAGGCCGCTTTGTCGCAGGGGAGACAATTGAATTAGCGACAGCGGCAATTCAACAATTAAACAAGCAAGGTCTTTGTGTAACAATCGATTATTTAGGTGAGTTTGTTGACAATGAAGCAGAAGCAAATGAAATGGCTAGTCAATCGATTGAGGCAATTCGTGCGATTGGAAGAGAAGGTCTTGATTCACAGCTTTCATTAAAAATGACGTCTATGGGGCTAGATATTTCTGATGATATCGTAATGAATAATATGCGTCGTATTTTAGAAGCTGCAAAAGAAAATGGTGTGTTTGTTACAATCGATATGGAAGACTATACACGCTGCGGTAAAACAATTGATATTTTTAAACAATTAAAGTCTGAGTACGATAATATCGGTACTGTTATTCAAGCTTACCTATATCGTACAGAAAAAGATATTGAGGATTTAAATGCATATAGTCCTAATTTACGTCTTGTAAAAGGGGCTTATAAAGAACCTGAAGAAGTAGCGTTCCCGGACAAGAAAGATGTAGATGACAATTATAAAAAAATTATTAAAATGCACTTATTAAATGGAAATTACACTGCAATTGCTTCACATGACGAAGCGATTATTGAATATACGAAAAAACTTGCCGAAGAACACAATATTTCAAGGGATCAATTTGAATTCCAAATGTTATTTGGTATTCGTACAGAGCGTCAGCTTGAGCTTGTTAAAGAAGGGTATAAAATGCGTGTTTATGTACCGTATGGAAACGACTGGTATGGCTATTTCATGCGCCGTTTAGCAGAGCGTCCAGCAAACGTTGCGTTCGTATTAAAAGGTATGATCAAAAAATAACCAAGGAGAACATACTCCTTGGTTATTTTAATTGCTGAAATGCGTAATGTGCCATTTTCTTCGTATCAGGATATAGCTGTGTACGAGTAGAAGATAATACGACGTTAATGACACGTTTTCCGTCTTTTTCATCGACGGTTACGACTGTATATTTTCCTAAAGCAGATAGACCGCTTTTACTTCCAATTGCATATGGATCATCATATAGTTCTTCGCGTCCATAATTTGCGATTTTTGGAGATCGTTCTGAAGTATGTAGTGTTGTACGTGTTGAGTTCATATACTCTAGAACAGTTGGATATTTTAATGCTTCTTTCGTAATGATGGCAATGTCGTATGGTGATACTTTATTGCCAAGAGCGTCAGCACCGCTTGCATTTTTAAAAGTTGCATGTTTTGTTCCAAGCTCCTTCGCTCTAGCATTCATCATCTTAACAAACGCATCTTTTGATCCTGCGATATGTTCGGCAATTGATTCAGCAATCGGATCTGCGCTAATAATCAACATAAGTTTTAATGCTTCGTCTCGTTTTAATTTTTCACCAGCACGTAGTTTGATTTTTTTACTTTGACTTTCTGTTTTTATCGCATTTTCTGTCACTGTAATCTCTTCATTTTCTTTTACGTTCTCTAGTAAGAGAAGAGTTGTCATCATTTTAGCTATACTAGCCGGATAAGAACGTTCATCTTCACGTTTTCTATATAAAATTTCACCTGTGTCCGCGTCGATTGTAATCCCGTATTGCCCAGTAATATTAGGTTGATCCACTCTTACATCTGTTTGTCTTTGTGCATAAGAGAAGAAAATCATACCCGTAAATAGTGTAGCAATCATTACAATCATGATTATTGTTCGTTTCATCATCGTTCCCTCTTTTGTTTTCCATATGTATAAATAAAATGGGCAGAAAAAGCAGCCCAATCTTCATTATGCCACGTTCTCTGCCCAAAAATATAGCGTTATTTTTCTCCTGTATTATGCTTCTTGTATTGCTGGTTATTACCTTGACGTCCTTTTTCAACACCGCGATTATGCGGACCTGCATTTCCGGTTACACTTGCTGCACTAACGCCAGCTTTTGAAGGGTCTTTCTTCAGTCTTGACATATATATTCCTCCAGTTTCGTCAGATTATAAAAAGGAAAAAGTGTATTTTAGCGAAGAAATACACATGTATAGCATAGCCGAATAAAAGAAAAATATTTATTTCAGAAAATTTTATCATTAAATATATTGCGAAAATTTAAACAGTAGCATATATTTATTAGTAGAGGCTCACTCATTGATTGCGACTTATGTCGAAAAATTGAATGAGCATTCATTCAAGAATAGGGGGAGAAATGGATGTTCCAAATTAAAAAGGCTGCTGTTCTCGGTTCTGGCGTAATGGGTTCAGGGATTGCGGCACACTTAGCGAATATCGGTATACCAACATTATTGCTTGATATTGTACCTCAGACGCTTACGAAAGAAGAGGAAGCGAAGGGACTTACATTAGAACATAAAAGTGTGAGAAATCGTTTTAGTAATGTGGCACTACAAAAACTAGTAAAGCAAAAACCAGCTCCTCTGACAGTGAAAGGTAATCTAGCACTGATTGAAGCGGGTAACTTAGAAGATGATCTTGAGCGTCTTGCTGATGTAGATTGGATTATTGAAGTAGTTGTTGAAAACTTAGACATTAAAAAGAAACTATTTGAAAAAGTAGATGCTGTTCGTAAACCTGGCTCGATTGTGAGCTCAAATACATCAGGTATTTCCGTTGAAAAAATGGCAGAAGGTCGTTCAGACGACTTCCAGGAACACTTCTTAGGAACACACTTTTTTAACCCACCACGATATTTAAAACTTCTAGAGGTAATACCGACGAAAGAAACTGATCCACAAGTGTTAAACTTCATGAAATTATTTGGCGAAGACGTTCTTGGAAAAGGCGTTGTCATCGCAAAAGATACACCAAACTTTATTGGCAACCGCATCGGTACGTACGGCTTACTTGTGACATTGCAAGAAATGATCAAACGCGGCTATAGCGTTGGAGAAGTTGACTCTGTAACAGGTCCGTTAATTGGCCGTCCGAAGAGTGCGACGTTCCGTACATTAGATGTTGTTGGTTTAGATACATTTGTACACGTTGCAAACAATGTATATGAAAATGTACAAGAAGAAGAACGTGAAGTATTCAAAGTACCTGCTTTCATGCATGATATGCTTGATAAAAAATGGCTTGGAAGTAAAACGGGTCAAGGTTTCTTCTTAAAACAAGGAAAAGAAATTTTAGAATTAAATCCTGGAACGATGGAATATGAAGCGCGTAAAAAATTAAAAGCTACATCCGTAGAGTTAAGTAAGCAAGAAAAAGGATTAGCGAATAAATTGAAAGCGCTTGTATATGCGAAAGATCGTGCAGGAGAGTTATTATGGAACATTATTACACCAACTCTTTTATACTCAGCAAAACTTCATAAAGAAATCGCTGATGATATCGTTGCAATTGACCAAGCGATGAAATGGGGCTTTGGTTGGGAGCAAGGACCGTTTGAAATTTGGGATGCAATTGGCGTTGAAAAATCTGTTCAAAAAATGGAAGAAAACGGCGTGAGTGTACCTGCTTGGGTGAAAGACATGTTAGAAAAAGGATTTGCTACTTTCTATAAACATGATAATGGTGATAGCTACTATTATGATAATGGTGAATATAAGTTAATTGAACGCAATAAAAAAGCAATTTCTCTTAAACAATTAAAAGAGAAAAACGGCGTGTTGAAGAAAAATAGTGGAGCAAGCTTAATCGACTTAGGCGATGGCATCCTTTGCTTAGAATTCCATTCGAAGAGCAATGCGATTGGTATGGATATTACGCAAATGATTAACTACGCTGTTGATGAAGTGGAAAAGAATTATAAAGGCCTTGTTATCGGAAACCAATCGAAGAACTTCTGCGTTGGTGCGAACCTTGCAATGATCTTAATGGAAGCACAAGACGACAACTACTTTGAAATTGAGTGGGTCGTGAAAAACTTCCAAGATGCAATGACGAAAATTAAATATAGCTCTAAGCCAGTCGTAGCAGCACCATATGGTATGACACTTGGCGGTGGTACAGAAGTTTGCTTACCAGCAGCTAGCATTCAAGCTTCTAGTGAAACGTACATGGGATTAGTAGAAGTAGGTGTTGGTTTAATCCCTGGTGGTGGTGGTAATAAAGAGCTATACATTAAGCATTTAAACAAAATGGCAAACGGTGTAGAGTTTGACCTGCAAAAAGTTGCGAATAAAGTATTTGAATCCGTAGCGATGGCGAAGGTGTCTACATCCGCACAAGAAGCGGTATCTCGTAACTTCTTAGGCGATAAAGATGGTATTAGTGTAAATGGTGATCACTTACTATATGATGCGAAACAAAAAGCGCTTGCTTTATATGAAGCTGGTTATAAAGCACCGATTCGTAAAAAGATACCGGTTGTTGGTGAAACAGGATATGCGACGCTTTTACTTGGAGCAGAAGCAATGCACTTATCTGGTTACATTTCTGATTATGATTTACACATTGCGAAGAAACTTGCATATGTAATTGCCGGCGGAAAAGTACCGTACGGAACAGAAGTCGATGAGCAGTATTTATTAGATGTAGAACGTGAAGCATTTATTAGCTTAGTAAGTGAGATGAAATCACAAGCAAGAATGCAGCACATGCTTGTAAAAGGAAAGCCATTACGTAACTAATAACGAGGGGAGATATCGTTCATGAGAGAAGCTGTCATTGTTGCGGGAGCGAGAACACCAATTGGAAAAGCAAAGAGGGGTTCATTAAAAACAGTTCGTCCTGACGATTTAGGGGCGTTAGTAGTAAAAGAAACGTTAAAACGTGCAAATAACTATGAAGGGCCAATCGACGATTTAATTTTCGGTTGTGCGATGCCAGAAGCAGAACAAGGCTTAAATATGGCTCGTAATATTGGCGGATTAGCAGGACTTTCTTACGATGTTCCAGCTATTACAATTAACCGCTACTGTTCTTCAGGCTTACAAAGTATCGCTTATGGAGCTGAGCGCATTATGCTTGGTCACTCTGAAGCGGTATTATCTGGCGGAGCTGAATCAATGAGTTTAGTTCCAATGATGGGGCATGTTGTTCGTCCGAATAGTCGTCTTGTAGAAGCGGCTCCAGAGTATTATATGGGAATGGGACATACAGCAGAGCAAGTTGCTGTGAAATATGGAATTTCTCGTGAAGAGCAAGATGCATTCGCGGTAAGAAGTCATCAGCGCGCAGCAAAAGCGTTAGCTGAAGGGAAATTTGCTGACGAAACAGTAGCTGTAGATGTAATGCTACGTACGGTTGGAGCAAATAACAAAATTCAAGAAGAAATGCTTACTTTCTCACAAGATGAAGGTGTAAGAGCGGATACAACGCTAGATATTTTAGGGAAATTACGTCCAGCATTTAACGTTCGCGGTTCTGTAACGGCTGGTAACTCTTCACAAATGAGTGATGGAGCAGCATCTGTACTATTAATGGATCGTGAAAAAGCAGTGAGTGATGGCATGAAGCCACTTGCAAAATTCCGTTCATTTGCAGTAGCTGGTGTACCACCAGAAGTAATGGGAATTGGCCCGATTGCTGCAATTCCGAAAGCATTAAAATTAGCGGGATTAGAGCTATCTGATATCGGCTTATTTGAACTAAATGAAGCATTCGCTTCGCAATCAATCCAAGTTATTCGTGAACTTGGATTAGACGAAGAAAAAGTAAATGTAAATGGCGGTGCAATTGCACTTGGACATCCGCTTGGCTGTACAGGAGCAAAATTAACACTATCTCTTATTCATGAAATGAAACGCCGCAACGAACAATTCGGTATCGTAACAATGTGTATCGGTGGCGGAATGGGAGCTGCAGGAGTATTTGAATTACTATAAAAAAGGTGGAAGTGGCTCGCTCAGAATGTGAGGGGGATGGAACTTCAGACGTAGAGGCGCTTTTTGCCTCGGAGGAAGAAGTGAAGCCACCGAACATTCTAGCCGCTGGAACTGGATTGTATAAAAAGTGGAGGTGGCTCGTTCAGAACAAGAGGAAGTTGGAGACCCTGACGAAGAGGCGTTTTTTGCCTCACAGGAAGGGGCGAAACGGCCGACTGTTCTAGCCGCTGGAACTAGATTGTATAAAAAGGTGGAAGTGGCTCGTTCAGAACAAGAGGAAGTTGGAGACCCTGACGAAGAGGCGTTTTTTGCCTCACAGGAAGGGGCGAAACGGCCGACTGTTCTAGCCGCTGGAACTAGATTGTATAAAAAGAATAAAAGCAACAAAGGGCTATAAAAAATAAAAGGGAAAGCTAGCTTCTTTTGAAATGAGAGAAACGGCTTATGAAAATATGAAGGAGGAAATTTTCATGGAAAAAACAATGGGAAATGCAGTTAAAGGCGGTAGCTTTTTAGTAGATGAGATTACGATTGATCAAGTGTTTACGCCAGAAGATTTTTCATCTGAGCATAAAATGATTGCAAAAACGACAGAGGATTTTATCGTAAATGAAGTTCTTCCAGAGCTTGAATATCTAGAGCAACACGAGTTCGATCGTTCTGTGCGTCTTTTAAAAGAAGCTGGTGAACTTGGTTTGTTAGGCGCTGACGTACCAGAAGAGTACGGCGGAATCGGCCTTGATAAAGTAAGCTCAGCATTAATCGCAGAGAAATTCTCTCGCGCTGGTGGTTTTGCAATTACTCACGGTGCTCACGTTGGTATCGGATCGTTACCAATCGTATTATTCGGTAACGAAGAGCAAAAGAAAAAATATTTACCACTACTTGCAACTGGTGAAAAATTAGCTGCATACGCATTAACTGAGCCAGGTTCAGGATCTGACGCATTAGGAGCAAAAACAACTGCACGCCTAAATGCAGAAGGTACACATTACGTATTAAACGGTGAAAAACAATGGATTACAAACTCTGCATTCGCTGACGTATTTGTTGTATACGCAAAAATAGATGGCGAGCACTTCTCAGCATTTATCGTAGAGAAAGACTATGCTGGTGTATCTACAAGCCCTGAAGAGAAGAAAATGGGTATTAAATGTTCTTCAACTCGTACGTTAATTTTAGAAGATGCATTAGTACCGAAAGAAAATCTACTTGGTGAAATCGGTAAAGGTCATATTATCGCGTTCAACATTTTAAATATCGGTCGTTATAAATTAGGTGTTGGTACAGTTGGATCTGCGAAACGTGCAGTAGAAATTTCAGCACAATATGCAAACCAACGTCAACAGTTCAAACAACCAATTGCTCGCTTCCCATTAATTCAAGAGAAACTTGCGAATATGGCAGCAAAAACATATGCAGCTGAAAGCTCTGTATATCGTACAGTAGGTTTATTCGAAAGCCGCATGAGCACATTATCAGAAGAAGAAGTGAAAGACGGTAAAGCAGTAGCAGCTTCTATCGCTGAATATGCGATCGAGTGCTCTTTAAATAAAGTATTCGGTTCTGAAGTATTAGATTATACAGTAGATGAAGGTGTTCAAATTCACGGTGGTTATGGATTTATGGCAGAGTACGAGATTGAAAGAATGTACCGCGATTCTCGTATTAACCGTATTTTCGAAGGAACGAACGAAATTAACCGCCTAATCGTACCAGGTACGTTCTTACGTAAAGCGATGAAAGGTGAATTACCATTACTACAAAAAGCACAGAAATTACAAGAAGAGTTAATGATGATGATGCCAGAAGAAGTAGGCGATGAGCCATTAGCACTTCAAAAGTATTTAGTAAATAACGCGAAGAAAATCGGCTTAATGGTAGCTGGTTTAGCTGCTCAAAAATACGGTAAAGCATTAGATAAAGAACAAGAAATTCTTGTGAATATCGCTGACATCGTAAGCAACCTTTACGCAATGGAATCTGCTCTTCTTCGTACAGAAAAAGCAATTAAAACAACTGGTCTTGAAAAGAATAAACAAAAAGTGTTATACACTGAAGTATTCTGCCAAGAAGCATTCAACGAAATCGAAGCAGATGCGAAAGAAACACTTATCGCAGTTGAAAATGGCGACATGCTGCGCATGATGTTATCATCATTACGCAAACTAACACGCCACACGCCACTTAACGTAATTCCGAAGAAACGCGAAATTGCTGCGAAAATTTTAGAAGATGAGCGTTACACAGTTTAATAGATCAGAGGAAACCGGTGGCCATAGTGGCTGCTGGTTTTTTTGATTGAGCCTTGAAACGAAAATGTTAAATGGAAAAGGGCTGTTTTACATATGTATTTGTAAACGGCTCTTTTTGTTATATTTGCTTGAAAAGGAGGTACATGGGATGAATATGGTACGAGAGGATACAGTTTATCAAGTCGAATTTTTCCCGCATCTATTTCCAATCAACTGTTATTTGGTTGAAGAAGAAAAGGGATTAACTTTAATTGATGCAGCTTTGCCGTTTAGTGCAAAGAAAATTTTAGAATCGGCTCGAAAAATTGGAAAACCGATTACGAATATTATTATAACTCATGCACATGATGATCATATAGGTGCACTTGATAGATTGAAGCGCGAACTTCCTAATATTCCTTTTTATATCTCAAAAAGAGATGCCAAATTGCTTGAGGGAGATATGACGGTACAAAAGGGAGAAGCAGACATTCCGATAAAAGTGGGCTTGTCAAAAAAGATAAAGACTGTTCCAGATATTCTTCTTCAAGAGGGAGATCAGGTTGGATCGCTTTTGGCAATTGCAGAACCAGGTCATACACCAGGCTCGATGGCATTTTTAGATACGAGAAACGATGCACTAATTGCTGGGGATGCATTTCAAACTAGAGGAGGAGTGGCGGTAGCAGGGCAAATGAAGTGGCTGTTTCCGTTTCCTGTGTTTGGGACTTGGGATGCGGAAACGGCAGTAGAGAGTGCTCGGAAATTACTGCAATATAAACCCTCTATATTGGCATCGGGGCATGGGAAGATGATTCGAGATCCTATGTTACACATGCAACGAGCGATTGAAGCAGCGGAGCGAAATTTAGCGAGAAAGAGCCTCTAGATTATTAGAGGCTCTTTCTACTAAATGATATTACTTTGCAGGTTTTAGAAACGTATATATCGCTAATAAGAAGGCGAATAAAGTAAAGACTAGAGCATCTTGGCTTGGATTAGGTTCATAGTTTTTCTGGATTTCTGTAAGGAAGTCATGGTTTTCATGTTCATTTCTCCTTTAACTAATGATTTTTATTTAAGTTAACAGAAAGCTATAGATCACAATGAATACGAAAAGTAATGTGAAAATAATAACCAATATGCAATTTTGTATATAGGTTATTAAAACATACATATTAGTTAGGAAAAATAAGATATATATACTGTGACTTTTTTTATGCATACAATCCAAAAAGAACCAAATACTAATGACGAATGAACAAAGAAAGGTAGGAGTATTCTATGAACAATTTAACCGAGCTTGAAGTAGAAAACTTACGTCATTTAATTGGTGGACATGCGACGATTATTAACAAATTGGAACAGTATGCGCAGGCATGTACGGACCCGCAGTTAAAGCAAATGCTTGAGAAGGATGCGCAAGATGCACGAAATACAAAGCAACAATTAATGACTTTCCTAGGATAGGAGGAAGCAAAACATGAATGAAAAAGATATGGTAAATGATTATTTAGCAGGATTAAATGCGAGTTTAACAAGCTATGCAAATTACATTGCACAATCTGATAACGAGCAGTTACATCAGACATTAATTCAAATTCGTAATCAAGATGAAGCGCGTCAACGTAATATGTACGAATACGCAAAGCAAAAGAGTTATTACAAACCTGCAGCACCTGCAAATCCAATGATTGTGCAGCAATTAAAAAGTCAATTAAGTGCGGAATAGTGAGATTAAAAACGAGCGAATGGAGTCGCTCGTTTTTAATTTTATATATGTCAATAAATATATGATAAATATTTTTCCAGTTGTAACAAATATGACGAAAAGAGGAGGGAGCATTTCACAAAATAGTCACATAGTTTGCTCAATGATTCACAAACTATCCATGGTTTCTATAGTGCAAATCTCTATAATTAAGAGTGTAAAGAACAAAATACATAGATTATATGATCAATTAGGAGAGATTGCTATGAATAGAAACACAAGAAAAATCGCAATTATTGGTACTGGATTAGTTGGATCGAGTTGTGCGTATGCCATTGTGAATCAAGGAATCTGTGAAGAATTATTGTTAATTGACATAAATCATGAACGTGCAGTTGGAGAAGCGATGGATTTATCGCACTGTATTAACTTTACAAACACAAGAACAAAAGTATATGCAGGAAGCTATGAAGACTGTAAAGATATGGACATTGTTATTATTACAGCAGGACCAGCACCAAAACCAGGTCAAAGTCGTTTAGACACTTTAGGAGCAAGTGCAAAAATTATGGAAAGTGTTGTGAATGGCGTAATGGAAAGCGGATTTGATGGCATTTTCTTAATCGCATCGAACCCGGTTGATATTATTACTTACCAAGTATGGAAGTTATCAGGAGTACCAAGAAATCGTGTACTTGGTACGGGTACATCATTAGATTCTTCTCGTTTAAGAACAATTTTATCTGAAATGTTAAACGTAGACCCTCGCAGTATTCATGGGTATTCATTAGGAGAACACGGTGATTCCCAAATGGTGGCTTGGTCTCACATAACAGTTGGTGGAAAACCCATCTTGCAAATTTTAGAGGAGCAAAAAGAACGCCTTGGTGAAATAGATTTAGATGAAATTGTTGAGAAGACTGCAAAAGCTGGATGGGAAATTTACAAACGTAAAGGAACTACTTATTACGGAATTGGAAACTCGCTAGCTTATATTGCACGATCTATTTTTAATGATGATCATCGTGTAATTGCAGTTTCAGCTATTTTAGACGGTGAATATGGCGAATATGATATTTGTACAGGTGTACCAGCAATTATTACTAGAGATGGTGTAAGAGAAGTTGTAGAACTAAACTTATCAGAAGATGAAGAAAGCCGCTTCGCGAAATCAAACGATATTTTACGCGATTATATGAAAACAATTGGCTATTAACTAATAGGAGAAGGTGAAACAAATGAAGGAATATATTATGTCTCGTGTGTTCAAAGGATCTGCCGGAATTGCACAAGGTATTTTCGTTTCCCTTGGAATTGGTTTACTGATCGAAAATATAGGAAGAATTGTTGATATTCCAATGCTTATTACAATTGGGGTGGTTGCAAAATCACTTATGGCCCCTGCAATTGGAGCTGGGATTGCCTTTATGCTTGGTGCAAACGGGCTTGTAATTTTCTCAGCGATGGTAGCGGGAGCGATTGGCGCAGGCTCAATCTCCATTACTGAAGCCGGTCTTATTATAAAAACAGGTGAGCCAATCGGTGCGTTGTTAACAGCGACTTTAGCAGTCTATATCGGTAAACGATTAAGTGGTAAAACAGCTTTAGATATGATGCTCGTTCCATTTGCAGCAATATTAGGTTCCGGTTTAGTCGGTATTTGGTTAGCTCAAAATATTAGCCCTGTTTTAAATGCGATTGGAGCATTTATTAAAGATAGCTCAGCTGGTAGCCCATTGATCGCTTCTATCGTCATTGCTGTCGTTTGGGGACTGTTACTTATCTCACCAGCTTCATCCGCAGCTTTAGCGATAGCACTTAGCTTAGATGGCGTTGCAGGAGGTGCAGCACTTGCAGGATGTGTTGCTCAGTTTATCGGATTCTCTGTTATCTCAGCAAAAGAAAATAATTTAGGTGGCATATTAGCCCAGGCTCTTTGTACTCCGAAAGTACAGCTGCCAAACATTACTAAAAATCCAATGATTCTCGTCCCAACTGTCGTCGCCAGCGCTATAGTAGGCCCAGTATCAGCTCTAATCTTCCAATTGGAAGCGGGGAAAGAAATTGCAGGCCTTGGATTAAGCTCTCTTATTGCACCAATTAATTTAATTTCCAGCCAAGGATGGGGTGTTGTCCCGGCGATGGTGATTACTTATATCGTCATTCCAGTAGCTGTTTCTTATATACTTTACATGATGCTGAAAAAAGCCGGTCGTATTCATTCAGGCGATATGACTGTGCCACAATCTTAATCCCAAAATCTCCTTTATATAGATAAAAGCAGACTGAAGAAGCTACAGTCTGCTTTTTATTTACATTTTATGATTTTGTTTTATTGGAACCGTAACAGTTTCGTTTTTATTTACTAATAATAGCTGAACGCCAAAGTATAGTATGTTTGCGAGTAGCATACCAGAAACAGCATCTACGAATGCGTGTTGCTTCGTGAATAATGTAGATAAAATAATAAGTGTACCAAAGAAAGTAAGGATATAATATTCCCACCAGTGCTGTTCTCTACGCTTATAGGCAGCTAACATAATGACAAATGTCGTGAGAACGTGAATGCTAGGGAAGCAGTTTACCGGTTGATCGATACTATAAATATAGCGAACGAGGTTGGAGAACATATCCGTCCCGACAACGGCCGGACGTGGTACAGTAGTTTGCCAAAAATAATAAATAGAAAAACATGCAAGCTTTCCAAGGATGACACTACTTAAAGTTACATAGTATTGTTTGCGGTCTGCAAAGCAGAAATAAATAAGTGCACCGTATAAATATGGAAACCAAAGTAAATAAGGAACAATAAATGCTTTTACAAATGGAATCCAATCATCAACCATTGTTGTAACGTCTACAGCGTGAACATTAGATTTATTTAATACATCATAAAGAGGACTTACGAGTACGAGTAGAAGTATATAACTTAATGGAAGAAATGATGAAAGTTTAAATTTTTTCATGATAATCTCCTATGTTTTAGTAATGTAAGTAAATTCAATTGATTATAATATAGAAAATCTAATTAGGCTATCGATTTTACTTGCATTTTCTTGAATTTACCTTACATTTTTGTCACTTGACCTGAAAAAGGAGAGGGATGATTGATGAAGCGTTCATTCAGTTTTTTGTTTCTTATATTTTTATGCTTAGTAGGAGCTGGGTGTGCGAGAAATAAAGATGCACCACCTCCCTTAGAGTATAGCGGGAGAGCTCTCGTAATTGGGGTTATCGGTGAAAAACCGAAAGATACGTTTAGAAATATAAAATTTGTAAGTGTAAAGTTAGATGAAATGAAGGAGAAATCGGAGGAAGTTGATGGATTCTTCGTTATGAAAGAACACTTTCAAGAAGCGTCTAAAGAACAGTATACAGACTTATTTTTATCGTTAAAGAAACCAGTGTTTTTTATCGGTTTAAAGGATAGACCAGATTTGATTTTTACGGAAAAAGAGTTAGATTATGATAATGCCCCGACAAGTAGGGCTATGATGTATACGCAAGGGTTTGTAAATATGGGAAGCCGTGAAGGACAGCAATGGGGGATTGGTTTATATAATGACACTGTTTCTGATCAAAGTATTCACAATATGTATATATTAGTGTTTCAAACGATATCGGATTATTTGAGTAGATAATGAGGGGGCTCCAAGGTTGGAGTTCCCTTATTGTTTTTCTAACCAATCAATGGTCGTCTTAATCACGCTATCTTGTTGTTGTTTTATAGAAATGGAAACAACGAAAAGGGTTGCCATCGTTATGAATGCCCATTTGAAAAAAATTTTCATAATAGCCTCCGTGATTTAAATAAACGTTTGTTTAAGATGTATGTTCGGTGTAATGAATGAGAAAAAGAGATTTTTTTGATTTAAATAAACATTTGTTTAATATATATGTTCGTTTTAAATTATACAAAATGAATGGTGAAAAAATAATTTATATATATATGGATTCTCTTAAAATGGCGGAAAAATGAGAAAAATTTGCAGGATTAACGAAAATTGTAGCGAAATAAGTTAAAGTTTGGAGAATAATCGTTTGAAATAATAAAACGTTTTCTATATGATAAAGGTGAAGGTTAGTAAAAAAAGTAGGTGAATTTATGGCAGTAACATTTTATTCATATCCAAAGTGTGGCACATGTCAAAAAGCAAAAAAATGGTTTGAGGCAAACGATGTAGCATATGAGATGATTCATATTGTTGAAAATCCACCGTCAAAAGAAGATTTACGTAATTTACATGCAAAAAGTGAATTGCCATTAAAAAAATTCTTTAATACAAGTGGAATGCGTTACCGCGAACTTGACTTAAAAGATAAGTTAAAGGATGCGAGCGAAGACGAAATGTATGAGCTTTTAGCATCTGATGGCATGTTAATCAAACGTCCAATTGTAACAAATGGAACGAATGTAACACTTGGTTTTAACGAAGAGCAGTTTGAAAGTGTGTGGAAAAAGTACCAATAAGGTATTTTTACATAATTAATACATTCACTGGAGGTACAGTCATGAGCATTCCAAATAATTTACGTTACTCTGAAGAACACGAATGGGTAAAAACTGAAGGTAATGAAGTTGTTATCGGTATCACTCATTTTGCACAAAGTGAGTTAGGCGATATCGTATTCGTTGAACTCCCTGAAGTAGGTGCAACAATTGAAGCTGACGAGCCATTCGGAAGCGTAGAATCTGTTAAAACAGTTTCTGAATTATACGCACCTGTAAGTGGTAAAGTTGTAGCAGTAAACGAAGAATTAAGTGACCAACCAGAACTTGTTAACGATTCTCCATACGAAGGTGCATGGATGGTTAAAGTTGAACTTTCTGATGCAAGTCAAGTAGAGAAGTTATTAACTGCAGAGAAATATGCAGAAATGACAAACCAAGACTAATTTTAGTCGAAATGAAAAGGACAGCCTTTGTGCTGTCCTTTTCATTTTGGATTTTATTTCCCTCACAGTTTGAACGAGCTGCTTGTGCTTTTCATTGTCCAGCTCCGCCCCCTAGTCCTTCATGTCTAAGAACCTTCCGCACCAGAAGGCAAAAAGCGCCATCTGTGCGAAAGAACCTTAGCCAACAGGGCTAAACAGTCGCCTCCGCTTTTCTTTATGATCCAGCTCCGGTGGCTAGATTGTTCGGTGGCTTCGCTTCTTCCTGCGAGGCAAAAAGCGCCTCTACGTCAGAAGCTCCATCCCCCTCACAATCTGGACGAGCCGCCTCCGCTTTTCATTGTCCAGCTCCAGCGGCTAGAACAGTCGGTCATTTCACTCCTTCACTTGAGGCAAAAAGCGCCTCTAGTTCAGGAGTTCCAATGCCCTCTTGTTCTAAGCGAGCCGGTTCCGCTTTTCTTTTGCAAAAATAAACAGGAAACAACATGAAAATAACGAATATACTATATACTAAGTTAAAGGTTGTATAGTATATGGTGATCGGGTGATGACATATGATTTATGTAGAAAAAGTCATTATTGTAGAAGGTAAATCAGACAGAAGAAAGATTGAATCTATTATTCGTGAACCGGTGGAAATTGTTTGTACAAATGGTACAATTGGTTTGTCGAAGATGGATGAGCTCATTGATCAGTTTTTTGATAAAGATGTGTATGTATTAGTGGATGCTGATGATGCAGGGGAAAAGTTAAGAAAACAATTTCGTAAAGAATTTCCACAAGCAGAGCATATTTATATTGATCGCTCGTATCGAGAAGTGGCAACTGCGCCATCTTCCCATTTGGCGAATGTATTATGGGGAGCTGACATTGACGTTTATACAGAATATTTACGGTAAGGAATGATAGAAGTGATTGACTGGACAGGAGCCGAAGCTATAGCCCTAATAGAAAACGAAGAAAGAACAGTGTTATATGTATATACACCAATGTGTGGAACATGCCAATTAGCCAAGAAGATGTTAACTGTTGTTGAGATGACGATAGAGAATCTGAAAATTGGGATGTTGGATTTAAATTATGCTCCGCATTTAGCGAGAGAGTATGGGATAGAAAGTGTACCTTGTTTGCTTGTATTTGAAAATGGGACACTTGAGAAGAAAATATATGCATTTCATTCGGTTGAATATTTATATACGGAATTAAAGTAGGCGGCAAAGTTTTTGCCGCCTCGACATATTTCTTGGGAAATATGTCGAGATGCGTGATAGATACAGTATTTGTCGAGCGAAAGTAACAGGATTGCTCTTTAGTAAGAGGGAATGGTATGTAGTAGAAAGTGATATGAAGGATGTGATTTAAGGTGAAATTATATTCTTTGCTGCAATCATTTGTAAATTACGCTAATGGTCAATATCATTTGGAACCACTTTTAAGACAAGGAGAAAGAACTGTTAATTTTCGCTATGGAGATGAATATTGTTCATTGCAAATTTCAAAAGATTATATAGAGCTTTTGAAAGAGGAAAGAGGAACGGAACAAATCGTTTGTTTAGACGAAGAGGATGTAGAACGATTGGTGAACGGAAATGTAAGGTTGCAGACGTTAATGAACGATGGGCGTGTGCAATATTCCGGAACATATCGAACGATGTTACTAGTTGAATCGATGTTTCATATATGTAAACCGATGTCAGTGGGGGCTTAAAATTCTGAAGTTTCATTTTTTATGAAAATTTCTGTTGACACAGTGTTTGTATATTGATACAATTCAAGTCATAAAATATAGACAATTTCATAAATTTTAAATCAGACGAAAATTCAATCTGATTTCTCTTATCAAGAGAGGTGGAGGGACTGTGCCCTGTGAAGCCCGGCAACCGTCAACTTATGTTGAAATGGTGCCAATTCCTGCAAAGCAAATGCTTTGAGAGATGAGAGAGAGGGATAATGTTGTTATATACGCATATAAACCTTTCTGCTCATCTAAAGCAGAAAGGTTTTTTTGTTGTTTGAATGAGGAGGACATTCAAATAATAAGAGGAGCTATAGCGATAGATTACACGCATTAAAAATAAAAAATTGCGGAGTAAATCTAAAAGAAGCCGCTTGCGCTTTTTATTAAAAAAGGGGTGAACATCATGATTTTATTAGAGAATGTTAAGAAAATATATAGGTCAAAAAGCGGTGATGTCACTGCTGTAGATAACGCCAATTTAAAGATAGAAAAAGGTGAGATCTTTGGTGTTATCGGATATAGTGGTGCTGGAAAGAGTTCGTTAATCCGATTGTTTAATCAGTTAGAGAAACCAACTTCCGGACAGATTACAATTGCGAATCGTGTTATTTCAGCGATTACTGGAAATGAGCTTCGCAAGGCACGCCAAGAAATTGGGATGATTTTTCAGCATTTCAACTTACTTTGGTCACGAACTGTACGTGAAAATATCGCTTTTCCACTAGAAATTGCGGGTGTGGATAAGGCAGAGAGAGGAAGGCGTGTAGAAGAACTAATTCGGCTTGTTGGATTAGAAGGAAGAGGAGAAGCGTATCCATCCCAGCTAAGTGGTGGACAAAAACAAAGAGTCGGGATTGCAAGAGCGTTAGCTAACAATCCTCAAGTACTTTTATGCGACGAAGCGACGTCAGCTCTTGATCCAGAAACGACGGATCAAATTTTAGATTTATTATTAGATATTAATAAGCGTCTCGGTTTAACAATTGTATTAATTACACATGAGATGCATGTCATTCGAAAGATTTGTAATCGAGTTGCTGTAATGGAGAAAGGGAAAATTGTAGAGACTGGCCCTGTACTAGATGTGTTCCGTAATCCACAGCAAGAGATTACAAAACGATTTGTACAACAGTTAACTGATTCAGAAGATACAAATGAAACGATTGAAAGCTTAATAGAAAAGTATCCGGATGGAAAAGTAATTCGCTTGCAGTTTATTGGTGAAGCGGTAGAACGTCCAGTACTTCAAAGGCTAATGAAACGAGATGATCTAGAAGTTAGCATTTTGCAAGGGAATATCGCACAAACGAATAACGGCTCTTACGGTAGTTTAGTCGTTCATTTAAACGGTGAGGAAACAGCGATCCAGCAAGCAATTGACGGAATACATCAAGATCAAGTAGAGCTGGAGGTGATTGCACATGGATAAGTTACTCGCAAATGTTGATTGGAATCAAATGTTAGAAGCAACAGGTGAAACGTTATATATGACGGCAATCGCAGCGTTTGCCACATTTGTTTTAGGACTTATTTTAGGACTGTTACTCTTTATGACAGCGAAAGATAATTTATGGGAGAACAAAGCAGTTCATACGGTGATTGGGGCGTTTGTGAACATTTTCCGTTCTATACCATTCATCATTTTAATTATTTTATTAATCCCGTTTACAAAGATTCTTCTTGGAACAATCCTTGGAGCAAGTGCAACATTGCCAGCTTTAATTATCGGCGCAGCACCGTTTTACGCAAGAATGGTTGAAATTGCACTTCGTGAAATTGATAAAGGTGTAATTGAAGCTTCAAAAGCGATGGGGGCAAAAACAAGCACAATCATTTTGAAGGTATTGATTCCGGAAGCATTACCAGCATTAGTATCAGGTATTACAGTAACGACAATTGCGCTTGTAGGTTATACAGCAATGGCTGGTGTTGTCGGCGCTGGTGGACTGGGGACACTTGCTTATTTAGAAGGATTCCAGCGCGGTAATAACGATGTAACAATCGTTGCGACAATTTGTGTATTACTAGTTGTATTTTTGATTCAGTGGATTGGTGATCGTGTAACGACTCGAATAGATAAAAGATAATTGAAACGGGAGGGCATTTCAAATGAAAAAATTATTACTTACAGCACTTATTTCAACGTCAATTTTTGGGTTAGCTGCTTGTGGTGGGAAAGACAAGGATGAAAAGAAACTTGTTGTTGGGGCTTCTAACGTACCGCATGCTGTTATTTTAGAAAAGGCAAAACCTCTATTAGAGAAAAAAGGAATCGAATTAGAAATTAAAAAATTCCAAGATTATGTGTTGCCGAACAAGTCATTAGCAGATAAGGAATTAGATGCGAACTACTTCCAGCACATTCCGTATTTAGAAAAAGAAATGAAAGATAAAAAATATGACTTTGAAGTAGCAGGGAAAATTCACTTAGAACCGATTGGTGTATATTCTCAAAAATATAAGAGCTTAAAAGACCTTCCAGATGGGGCAACAATTATTATGAGTAATTCTGTTGCTGACCATGGACGTGGTTTAGCAATTCTACAAAAAGAGGGTATTTTAAAAATTAAAGATGGTGTAGACCCAGTTAAAGCAACTACAAAAGATATTGCGGATAATCCGAAAAATCTAAAGTTCAAAACGGATATCGAGCCAGGTTTATTGCCACAAGTGTATAACAATAAAGAAGGCGATGCTGTTTTAATTAACTCTAACTATGCGATTGATGCAAAATTAAATCCAGAAAAAGATGCGATTGCTATTGAAGGTAACGATTCGCCATATGCAAACATCGTAGCAGTTCGTAAAGGTGATAAAGATAAAAAAGAGATTAAAGCTCTTGTAGAAGTATTGCATTCTAAAGAAATTGAAGACTTCATTAGTAAGGAATATAAAGGGGCAGTTGTTCCTGTAAAAGAATAATTGCTGAAAAAGGGCTGGTGTATGCCGGCCCTTTTTATCCCGCATTAACGGGCAGTAAGACTCCCACCTCAAAATTCGGCAGGAACAAAGAAGTTAGATGGGAGATCAACTGCCCGTAAATGCCCGATTGGTTCAACTAATAATCAGTGGGGGATGAACAAAATCCCCACTGATTAAAGTTTCACTTTATAACTACATAACGATAGGGGAGAAGGGGACATCATATGAAAAAGATTATACTGTCAGTTGTTACAGCGCTATCCGTATTTGCATTAGCTGCTTGTGGTGGAAAAGATGAGAATAAGCTTGTCGTTGGAGCTTCTAATGTGCCACATGCTGTTATTTTAGAAAAGGCGAAACCGATATTAGAGAAGAAAGGGATTAAGTTAGAAATTAAAAAATTCCAAGATTATGTGTTGCCAAATAAAGCGTTAGCGGACAAAGAGATTGATGCAAACTACTTTCAGCACATTCCGTATTTAGATAAAGAAATTCAAGAAAAAGGATATAAAATTGTAAACGCAGGGAAAATTCATTTAGAGCCAATGGGTATTTATTCCAAGAAATATAAAAGTTTAAAAGATCTTCCGGATGGCGGAACAGTTATTATGAGCAATAACGTAGCTGAGCGAGGACGTATGTTAGCACTATTACAAAAAGGTGGCGTTATTAAACTAAAAGATGGTGTAGATGTCGTTAAAGCAACAGTGAAAGATATTGTGGAAAATCCAAAAAATTTAAAGTTTAAAACAGATGTGGAGCCTGGCCTTTCACCGAAGCTGTATGAAAATAATGAGGGAGATGCTTTATTCATTAATTCTAACTATGCAATTGATGCAAATTTAAATCCGAAAAAAGATGCAATTGCAATTGAAGGATCAGACTCTCCGTATGCAAATATTATTGCAGTTCGTAAAGGTGATGAGAAGAAAAAGGAAATTAAAGAGCTAGTAGATGTATTGCATTCAAAAGAAATTCAAGATTTTATTAATAAAGAATATAAAGGTGCTGTGCTTCCTGTAAGTGAATAAGCAAAGAAAAAAGGACTGGAAAATTACCAGTCCTTTTTTCTTTATATAAATAAGAAGAAAGGTGTATTATATAAGGATGTAAAGGAAGTAATTATATACATTTATGAAAAAATTGTTACTTTTTATCTTCGTTTGCGATATCATTTTATTTGATATAAAATTAGAATGAGAATAAAATGAGAATATGAACGTTTTAGGAATTTTTAAAATGTATATAGAGGATTAATGGAGGTATTGAGATGGCTGGTTCTACATTAACGGTTAAAGACTTACACGTATCAATCGATGGTAAAGAAATTTTAAAAGGTGTAAACCTTGAAGTAAAAGGTGGAGAAATCCACGCAATCATGGGGCCTAACGGAACAGGTAAATCAACTTTATCTTCTGCAATTATGGGTCACCCAAAGTATGAAGTAACAGAAGGTAGCATCATCATCGACGGTGAAGATGTATTAGAAATGGAAGTAGATGAGCGCGCACAAGCAGGTCTATTCCTAGCAATGCAATATCCAAGTGAAATTAGCGGAGTAACAAACGCTGACTTCTTACGTTCTGCAATTAACGCACGTCGTGAAGAAGGTGATGAAATTTCTCTTATGAAATTTATCCGTACATTAGATAAAAATATGGAATTCCTAGAAATGGATCCAGAAATGGCACAACGTTACTTAAACGAAGGTTTCTCTGGCGGTGAGAAAAAACGTAACGAAATTCTTCAATTAATGATGATTGAGCCAAAAATCGCAATCTTAGACGAAATCGACTCTGGTCTTGATATCGATGCGTTAAAAGTTGTATCTAAAGGTATTAATGAAATGCGCGGTGAAGAGTTCGGTTGCCTAATGATTACGCACTACCAACGTTTATTAAACTACATTACTCCAGACTTCGTTCACGTTATGATGAACGGTCGTATTGTTAAGTCTGGTGGTCCAGAACTTGCACAACGTCTAGAGTCTGAAGGTTACGACTGGATTAAAAAAGAATTAGGTATTGAAGACGAAACAACAGAGCAAGAAGCGTAAGAGAGGAGCATAAACATGACAATTGGTACATTACCTTTCGATCAAGAAACAATCCGTCAGCGCGCAAGCGAAGTAAACGAAGCTGCTTGGTTGACTGAGTTCCGCTTACAAGCTCTTGCACAAGCAACTGAACTTCCAATGCCAACGCCTGATAAAACAAAAATCGATAAGTGGGACTTTATCGGAAAAGGCGATGCTGCTAAGCAAGAGTCTGTAAATTCTTTAGCAGAGCTTTCTGAAACAGTAAAAAACTTAATTGATGAAAATAATAGCGTATTAGTACAACGTGCTGGTACTACTGCATTCGTTTCTTTAGCAGAAGAAGCAAAAGAAAAAGGTGTTATTTTCACAGACATCGTAACAGCTGCAACAGAGCATGCTGAACTAGTACAAAAGTACTTAATGAAAGACGGCGTGAAGGTAGACGAGCATCGTCTAACAGCACTTCATGCTGCATTAATCAACGGCGGTGCATTCGTATATGTTCCGAAAAACGTTGTTCTTGAAACTCCACTTCAAGCTGTATTCTTAGTAGACGGCGAAGAAGCTAACGTATATAACCACGTATTATTCGTGGCTGATGCGAACAGTACTTCAACTTATGTAGAAAACTATGTTGCAAATGAAAATGCTAAAGGTATTGCAAATATCGTAGCAGAAGTAATCGTGGAACAAGGCGCACAAGTGAAATTTGGTGCGGTTGATCTATTAGCAAAAGACGTAACAACTTACGTTAACCGCCGCGGTGTAGTAGGACGCGACGGCCGCATTGATTGGGCTCTAGGCCTTATGAATGACGGAAATACAATTTCAGAGAACGTTACGAACTTAATGGGGGACGGTTCATTTGCTGATACAAAAACAGTAACAATTGGCCGTGGTAACCAAACACAAAACTTTACAACTAAAGTTGTTCACTTCGGTAAACACTCTGAAGGTTTCATCTTAAAACACGGTGTACAAAAAGATAGTGCAACATCTATCTTTAACGGAATTGGTAAGATTGAACACGGTGCATCTAAATCAAATGCACAACAATCTTCTCGCGTTCTTATGTTAGACGAGAAAGCTCGTGGTGATGCAAACCCAATTCTTTTAATTGATGAAGATGATGTAATGGCAGGTCACGCAGCTTCAGTAGGTCGCGTAGATCCAACTCAACTATACTACTTAATGAGCCGTGGTATTCCAAAACGCGAAGCAGAACGTTTAGTCATCCATGGATTCTTAGCACCTGTAGTAAATGAGCTTCCAATTGAAGGAGTAAAAGCACAGCTTGTTGAGGTAATTGAAAGGAAAGTTCGCTAATGAATATTCATGAAATACGCAAACAGTTTCCAATTCTTGATCAAAAAGTGAACGGCAAACAACTTGTTTATTTCGATAGTGCAGCAACTTCTCAAAAACCAATTCAAGTCATTGAAACGTTAGAACGTTACTATAAAGAATATAATTCTAATGTGCATCGCGGTGTTCATACGCTCGGTACGAAAGCTACCGATGCGTATGAAGGTGCACGTGAGAAAGTTCGCAAGTTTATTAACGCGAAATCAATGGAAGAGATTATTTTCACGCGCGGAACGACAACTGCATTAAATACAGTAGCGGCTAGCTATGGTCTTGAAAATGTAAAAGAAGGCGATGAAATCGTTATTTCTTACATGGAGCACCATAGTAACATCATTCCGTGGCAGCAAGTTGCAAAGAAAACTGGCGCAACTTTAAAATATCTTCCACTTCAACCAGATGGGACAATTTCAATAGAAGATGCTCGTCAAACAATTACACCGAATACAAAAATCGTTTCTATCATGTATGTGTCTAACGTACTTGGAACGATTAACCCTGTAAAAGAAATCGGAGCAATCGCACACGAAAATGGCGCAATTATGGTCGTTGATGGTGCACAAAGTACACCTCATATGAAAGTAGATGTACAAGATTTAAACTGTGATTTCTACGCATTATCTGCTCATAAGATGTGCGGACCTACAGGTATCGGCGTATTATATGGTAAAAAAGATTTGCTAAACAATATGGAGCCAATTGAATTTGGCGGTGAAATGATTGATTTCGTAGATTTACAAGAATCTACTTGGAAAGAGCTTCCGTGGAAGTTTGAAGCAGGTACACCGATTATCGGTAATGCAATCGGACTTGGTGCGGCAATTGATTTCCTAGAAGAAATCGGTCTTGATAATATTGAAAAGCATGAGCATGAATTAGCGCAATACGCTTTAGAAAGACTATCAGAAGTAGATGGCGTTACAATTTATGGTCCAAAGCATCGCGCTGGTCTTGTTACATTTAATATTGAAGACGTACATCCTCATGATGTAGCAACTGTATTAGATGTAGAAGGTATCGCGGTTCGCGCAGGACACCACTGTGCACAACCGCTTATGAAGTGGCTAAAAGCTTCTTCAACAGCACGTGCGAGCTTCTATTTATATAATACAAAAGAAGAAATTGATACATTTGTTGAATCGCTAATCAAGACAAAGGAGTATTTCACAAATGTCATTTAATAATTTAGATACGTTATATCGTCAAGTTATTATGGATCATTACAAAAATCCTCGTAACCATGGCGTGTTAGAAGATAGTGTTACCGTTAATTTGAACAATCCAACTTGCGGCGATCGTATTCAACTTACGATGAAAGTAGAAGAGGGTATTGTACAAGAGGCGAAGTTTGAAGGCGAAGGATGTTCCATCTCAATGTCTTCAGCTTCAATGATGACACAAGCAGTAAAAGGAAAGAAAATTGAAGAAGCACTTCAGCTTTCGAAAATTTTCTCTGACATGATGCTAGGAAAAGAGTACGATGACAGCATTGATTTAGGAGATATTGAAGCATTACAAGGCGTATGCAAGTTCCCTGCACGTATTAAATGTGCAACATTAGCGTGGAAAGCGTTAGAAAAGGGCTTAAACGAAGATAAGTAATGTTAAAGGTTCCTAAAAACGAGGTTATCTAAGGAGGGACACACCAACATGGCGAAGCAACTGCCAGATATCGGCGATTATAAATATGGTTTCAAAGACAAAGACGTTTCGATTTTCCGTGCTGGACGCGGTTTAACAAAAGAGATCGTTGAAGAGATTTCACGTATGAAAGAAGAACCACAGTGGATGTTAGACTTCCGTTTAAAATCACTGGATAAGTTCTACGAAATGCCAATGCCACAATGGGGCGGCGACTTAAATGACTTAGATTTCGATGAAATTACGTACTACGTAAAACCATCTGAGAAGTCTGAGAAGTCTTGGGATGAAGTACCTGATGAAATTAAAGCTACATTTGATAAATTAGGTATTCCAGAAGCTGAGCAAAAATATTTAGCTGGTGTATCTGCACAGTACGAATCTGAAGTTGTATACCACAACATGAAAGAAGACCTAGAAGCTCTAGGAATCGTCTTCAAAGATACAGATAGCGCATTAAAAGAGAACGAAGATATTTTCCGTGAGCATTTCGGAAAAGTAATCCCACCAACAGACAACAAATTCTCTGCATTAAACTCTGCAGTTTGGTCTGGTGGATCATTCATCTATGTTCCAAAAGGTGTAAAAGTTGATACACCACTTCAAGCGTATTTCCGTATTAACTCTGAAAATATGGGACAATTCGAGCGTACGCTTATCATCGTAGACGAAGGCGCACACGTACACTATGTAGAAGGTTGTACAGCACCTGTTTACACGACTAACTCACTTCATAGTGCGGTAGTAGAAATCATCATTAAGAAAGATGCATATTGCCGTTATACAACAATTCAAAACTGGGCGAACAACGTATACAACCTAGTTACAAAACGTGCGGTTTGTGAAGAAAACGCAACGATGGAATGGATTGACGGTAACATCGGATCTAAATTAACGATGAAATACCCAGCGGTTATCTTAAAAGGCGAAGGCGCTCGTGGTTTAACATTATCTATCGCGATTGCTGGTAAAGGCCAACACCAAGATGCAGGTGCGAAAATGATTCACTTAGCACCAAACACATCTTCAACAATCGTTTCTAAATCGATTGCGAAACATGGTGGTAAAGTAACTTACCGTGGTATTGTACACTTCGGACCAAAAGCGAAAAACTCTCGCTCTAACATCGAATGTGATACGTTAATCATGGATAACCAATCTACATCTGATACAATTCCTTACAACGAAATCAAAAACGATTACGTTTCACTTGAGCACGAAGCGAAAGTGTCTAAAGTATCAGAAGAACAATTATTCTACCTAATGAGCCGCGGTATTTCTGAGCAAGAAGCTACAGAAATGATCGTAATGGGCTTCATCGAGCCGTTCACTCGCGAACTTCCAATGGAATACGCAGTAGAAATGAACCGCCTAATCAAGTTTGAGATGGAAGGTTCTATCGGTTAAATAGAAATGCGGAGCCGACTGTTCAGACCCGTTGGCTAAGGTTCTTTCGCACAGAAGATGCTTTTTATCTTCTGGTGCGGAAGGTTCTTAGACATGAGGGTCTAGGAGGCAAAGCTGGACAGTATTTGAAAGTGGAAGTGGCTCGTTTAGCTACTGGAACTGGATAATACGTAGAATGAAGGAAGCGCCCTGCATAGCAGGGCGCTTTTTATTTGGTATTTGGATCTCGGTCGGAGATACCCCACTTAGTATTTAGTTAAATATATCAACGTTTTGAAAAGGGATATCGATTTATCAACAAGTTACGACATGGTGGACGGGCGCATATCCCCTAATATGCAAAAAGAGCCATTAAAAGACGGCTCTAAAACCCAAACACTACAAATATAAAAGGAATACATACTAATATAAAAATAACTAAGATAAGCAAAACAAAGATACCGACAAATCTCAATTTGCTCGTTTCGTTTTTAGATATAGCAATCATGCTGAATATGAGTCCGAGAATGATGAGAGGGATGCTGATAAATAGAAATAGATTAGGTAAGTAAAGTACGGAAGCGATAAATAAAAGCCCTCCTGCTAATGAAGACGATAGTGAGAGAAAGCTGTATCGATTATTAGGCAATGGTTATCTACCTCCTTATATAAATAATAATGTGAAAAAATTCATATTAAAAGGAGAATCTTTTGCTTTTTCTTCTAATGCGAGTACAATGTAAAATAGCAAGAAAAGGCGAAAAGTATTTACAGGATTATTGTATGCATGTAGCGTAAATGGCAGTAAGGAACTGAGAGGAGGTTTTTTCTCTGAATATAAATAAAGAAACAATTATTCACCTTTATCATACAAACGATATACATAGTCATTTTGAAAATTGGCCACAAATTTCTCGGTTTGTACTAGAGGAGAAAAAACGAAGACAGGGAGCAGGAGAGTCTGTTTTAACGTTAGATATTGGCGATCATGTGGATCGCTTTCATAGTATTACGGAAGCTACAAACGGCCGAGGAAATACGAGGTTATTAAACGAGGCGTTATATGATTATGTAACGATTGGAAATAATGAGGGTATTACATTAGCGAAGGAGCATTTAAACTATTTGTATGATGCTGCTGGGTTTGAAGTGCTTGTAGCTAATTTATTTGAAAAAGAAGGCGTACGTCCTACTTGGGCCAAGCCGTATAAACTTCATACAACGACAGATGGGATTACAATTGCTTTCATCGGCTTAACAGTAGCCTATCCGGAATTTTATTCTATGTTAGATTGGCGTGTTGAAGATCCGATGGTGCATTTAGAATCCATTTTGGACGAAGTAAAAGATATAGCGCATATTACAGTTGTACTTTCTCATCTTGGAAAGAGTACGGATGAGTATATGGCTGAGAATTATGATATCGATATAATTTTAGGGGCGCATACTCATCACTTGTTTGAACGTGGAGTTCTCGTGAATGGTACTTTGCTTTGTTGCTGTGAAAAGTGGGGACATTACGTTGGCCATGTGCAGCTTACTGTGGATAAGGAAACGAAGCGGTTGTTGAAAAAGGACGGAAGAGCAATTAAAACAGAGCGTTTAAGTGCTTATAGTGAGTCGCTATCCACAATTGAAATGTTACAAGAAGAAAGTAAGCATATAATGGCAGAGCCTGTTGTTCATTTAAAAGAACCGTTACCAATTGATTGGTTTAAAGAGACACCATTTTCTCACATGTTAGCAAGTACGCTTAAAAATTGGTGTAATGCAGAGATTGGTATGGTGAACGCAGGTGTGCTGTTAGAAGGGTTAAATGAGGGTGTTGTGACACGCGGAGCTATCCACCGAATTTGTCCACATCCAATTAATCCGTGTGCGTTAAAGGTACCAGGAAAAACATTGAGGGAAGTTATTTTAAAAGCACGTCGTCCAAGTATGGAACAACTTGAAGTAAAAGGATTTGGCTTCCGCGGGAAAGTAATGGGTAAGATGATTTATGACGGTATAGAAGTGATCCCAGACACGATTCCTGGGAATAAACTTCTACTGGAAGATGTATTGATTAATGGAGAGCCGTTGGAATTAGATCGTATATATACGGTAGGAACGATTGATATGTTTACTTTTGGATACTTATACCCAGAGCTATCCACACTTTCTGACAAACAATATTATATGCCAGAATTATTAAGAGATGTGTTAACAGAGATGTTGATAACTTATACATCTTCCGTCAAACTATAGGCTAGTTAACGTGTAACACTCATTTTTCTCTTTTCATAAAGATAAGAAAGAGAGGAGTGTGAACTATGGTTAATGTAGAACCAATTGTAATTGATAATTATACGTTCATAGCGGTTAGTGTAAAGCTTCCGAAAACAAATTTGCTAGCTGTAATGAGCGATAAAGGATATATTATGTGCGGTGCTTTAGATGTCGGTCTTTTAAATGAGAAGTTAGGAGATCGAGGGATTATTGCGGGCCGTGCAGTTGGCGTGAGAACGATTGAACAACTTCTTGAAGCACCTCTTGAATCGGTAACTACTGGAGCTGAAGCTTTAGGCATTCCAGCAGGAACAATTGGAAAAGATGCATTATTAAAAATGAGATAAGCATATATAGTCCCTCTTTCTTGCATAGAAATGATATAAGAAGGAGGGTTTTCTTATGCGCACATTTCGTACAAAGACTTCACGATTTCGAAAAGGACCGCTTCCCTTTCGGCATGTATTGTTCATTTCGTTTATTATTTTTTTGCTCATGACTTTGCAAGGTTTATGGATTGTGAATAAAAGCATTCAGCCCACTTTGATTAAGTATGGAGAAACACAGACGCATAAAATGGCAACTGTAGTGATGACGAAAGCTGTAAAGGACCGAATGAATGAAGGATTTGACGTTGATTCATTAATGAAAGTACAAAATGATAAAAATGGAAAAGTATCCACAATCGATTTAAATACTAAGCAAGTAAATGAGATTTTAACATCGACTACGTCATACATAGAGAAATACTTACACCAAGTGGAGAAGGGGGATATGAAAGCGCTCGGTCTTTCTGAAAAGAGCGGCGTATCTATGTCAGTTCCTCTTGGCCGTATAACAGATAACGCACTCCTTGGGAATGTAGGACCGGATATTCCAATTAATTTCACAACAATTGGTCATGTGAATACAGATATTAAACAAAAGATTGAGCCGCAAGGGATTAATAATACCGCGATTAAAATTATTATGGAAGTTGAAGTTACATTGCAAGTTATTATTCCGTTTCGTACGAAAGAAATTACAGTAAAGCAAAATATCCCAATTGCGACGCGAATTGTTCAAGGAGAAGTGCCAGCTTATTATGGAAGTGGTGGAGTGGCTATACCAGATAAGAAAGAGAAGAAAACGGATGATTAGTTATTCGTTTTCTTCTATGTAAATAGAATAAAGAAGAGGAGGCGAATATAGTGAGCGAAGCAATGAGTAAAAAAATGAATATCGTATCGATTTGCTTCAGTGTTATACAGGCAGCTATTTATCTGTTCCTTTTCTTATTTCAAAATATTAATCAAGCGATACCGTTAGTTTTCTATGGCTATCTGTTTCTTTTTCCACTATGTGCAATTTTGTTTGCTTTTTTAGGAATAACACATGATCTCAATAAATGGGCATGGATGAGCATTGTGATGAGTTATGTTTTGCAATTTCTTATCGGAATTATTGCGATGAGTGGTCTAGGTTTATAAAAAATAACCGTAGCGTATTTGCTACGGTTATCGTTTTACATTCGCACGTTCTTTTCGTTCCCAAAGACTTAAATGCATATACGGATCGAAAGCCCATTCTGTATAGCCGTTGTCTTTATACATTCCGAAATGTAAGTGCGGAGGGAATTTCCCGGCTGTTCCAGGAGGACCGTAACCAGTACTACCGACAAAGCCGATTACTTTTCCTGGTTCGACAATTTGTCCAAGCTGTATTTCTTTTGAGAATCCCCCTAAATGAGCGTAATAGTGGTAATTATTATGAAGATCCCGAATGCCGATGCGCCATCCACCGAGGCGGTTCCAACCTTTTGTTTCAATAATGCCATAGCAAGTTGATCTTACTGGTACACCATATCTTGCAAAAATATCGGTGCCTTCATGAATACGTCTTCCGCCAAAACTTCTTCCAGCACCAAAGGTACTACGATAGCTATGATCACTGTGAATCGGAAGAGGAAAGGCGTTTCCTTCTAAATTAATACGTCCGTAGTGTCTATAAATTTGGGCATATTCTGTAATTAATTCAACTGTTTTCGCACGTCTATAATATTCCCAGAGCATAATTTTAATGTGATCTTCTGAAGTTCCTTGTTTCTTTAAAATAGTTGCTGCTGTATGAAGAAGATCACGGTCGTTATTTGTATTTGCAAATCCATCTTTGTCACCATCTAAACCTATTCCTCCAAATAAGGAAATTGCATGAGGGAGAGTATCACTACTATTAGAAGGTCCAGCCCACACCTCTGGTTTAAAATAGAGGGAAATGATGGCATCAGGTTTCTTCGGAATATCCTTTCTTACGCTCCGTATATTTCTTTCGTATTGATCCATTGCAGCTAAGTAATACCATGGAACACCTGAAGATTGCTCAGTTTCTTTGTATAATGCCATGCGCTTGTCGTATATGCTTTGCTGATTGTCTTCACCATAAGCGATGTTTTGGTGGAGAAGAAAGCAAATCAAAAGCAATAGAGAAATTTTTCGAAGCATGAAATAGACTCCTTTCGCAACATCACTCTTTTTAGTGTGGGATATACGAAGTATTTCATTATAGGGAACGATTGGAAAAAATCTTAGAATCTTCATTTGAGCAAATCGCTTTCATACGTTAGAATAGATATGTTACATTGAAAGAAGCGAACACGGTAAACTATTTCATATTGTGCGGAGTTGATAACCATGACAAAACAAACAGAATATAAGCGCAAGCCCGAATGGTTGAAAATTAAGTTAAATACAAATGAAAACTATACAGGCTTAAAGAAAATGATGCGTTCTAAGCAGCTTCATACCGTTTGTGAAGAAGCGAAATGCCCGAATATTCACGAATGCTGGGCTGTAAGAAAAACAGCAACATTTATGATTTTAGGTGCGGTTTGTACACGTGCTTGTCGTTTTTGTGCGGTTAAAACAGGCTTACCAACTGAGCTTGATTTACAAGAGCCAGAACGCGTAGCAGATTCTGTAGTACAAATGGGCTTAAAACACGTTGTTATAACAGCGGTTGCACGTGATGATTTAAAAGATGGCGGAGCAGCTGTTTTTGCTGAAACAGTACGAGCTGTTCGTCGCAAAAATCCATTCACGTCTATCGAAGTATTACCATCTGATATGGGTGGAGTAGAAGAAAACTTAAGAATGTTAATGGATGCAAAACCAGATATTTTAAACCATAACATTGAAACAGTACGTCGATTATCTGACCGAGTTCGCGCTAGAGCAAAATACCCTCGTTCATTAGAGTTTTTACGTCAAGCAAAAGAAATGCAGCCTGATATTCCAACTAAATCGAGCATTATGGTAGGTTTAGGTGAAACGAGAGAAGATTTAATTGAAGCAATGGATGACTTACGTGCAAACAATGTGGATATTTTAACTCTTGGACAATACCTACAACCATCTAAGAAACATTTACCAGTTATTAAATATTACACACCAGCAGAATTTGCTGAGCTTAAAGAAATTGCACTTAGCAAAGGATTTAGCCACTGTGAAGCTGGCCCACTTGTGCGTTCTTCTTACCATGCAGACGAACAAGTACGTTCTGCAAAAGAGAAAACGGCAGAAGCGAAATAATGAAAAAAGAGAGCTATCATTAGCTCTCTTTTTGTTTGTATTCTAAAACTGTATTTTGACATGTGGATAAAATCTTTTTTAATTCTTCTGTGGATAATTCAATCGTAAATTCTGGGACACCCGGTGTAATTAGAATTTTATCGTAAGTATAAACAGCACTGTCCACAATAATCGTTATATCCTGTGAATAGCCAAAAGGCGCAACACATCCTGGCATGCAGCCAGTTTCTTCTCTTAGTTCATCAGGTGAACAAAGGGATAAACGTTGTCCCGTTATTGTTTTCATTTCGCCCCGGTCTAAGCGAGTTCCTTCCAGCGTAAAGAATACGTAATAAGCTCCAGATTTTGATTTTAAAAATAAACTTTTACTTGGAGTACCTTGTAAACCAAGCCTCTCACGAACGACACGATCTGTCTCATAATCGAGAACTGGTTCATGTTCATACTTCTCGTAAGAAGCATTTGTTTTATGTAGTAAAGAGATTACTTCTTCGTACATATTCTCATAATACCCCTTTCTATATTTATTACAGTTTCGCCATCTTTTCAAAATCTTGGCGCGCAAAGTGAATCTTCTCGCGGTGTCAACTGAATGCATTGGAAAGGGCTATTAATACTTCGCAGTAGATGGCATTTCCCATAATCTTTGGATTACTAGTTCTTCATCGATAGTAATTTCATAAACATCAGGATTGTTTAAGTTTTTCCATTCTTTAAAGCCAATCTGATCATCAAAGTATTTTAAAATAAGTGTTAGTAAGTTTCCGTGTGTAACGAGTAATATCGTTTTATGATTTTGTTTCAAAATTTCTTGGACAAGCGATATGGCACGATCCATTGCTTGTTTTGTCGACTCTCCGCCTGAAAAGGAAATATCTATATGAGTAAAAGTATATTCTAGTTTTTGTAGCCAATCATCCATTGAAGCATTGCTTAATATACGCTCCGCTAACCGTTCATCTTCTTGAATAGATACATTAGCTTGAAGCGCAAATGGCCGAATGGAATCAATAGCTCGGACAAAAGGACTTGAAATAATACAATCTACTTGTAGGTGCTTCGCTATGAGAAATTCAGCAAGAGCGTTTGATTGATGCTTTCCTGTAATCGTTAATTCAGCATCACGTTCTTGCCCAGAAGCTGAGCAGTGCCTTACTACAATTAGTTTCTTCAAAATGCATCCCTCATCTTTTAAGTTGACGATACATACTTCGACAAAGGTGGGAAAAATTCCTTTATGTAAGAAATGATAGAGAATAGCGATAAAAACATGTGGATAAGTAATGTGGATAATGAAAAATAAGAGGTACCATTGTGAAAAGAATCATATCCATTGTATTTATTGCATGTTTTCTCACACAGTTTTCCACAATATATGCAGCATCGGACCGAAAATTAGAATATCCAAGTAATCAAAAGCAGGAAAATTTCATTTAAAGAAGTGGCAGATGCAGAATTTACTTTTCATTAGAAAACAAATGGGAGTTGTCATAATAAAGTTGTGATACGAGATTCTTTTATTTACCCTGATCGACAAGTTTATTTTTTTGCTTCCTTTTTTCAAAATGAAAAAGAAGAATTTCGTAAATTTATCGTTGAGGATGCGGAAATAAAAAATGAACTTTTGAGCGGAGAAGTTATCAACAATATGATAACCCATATAAAAAATAAACCACCAATTGGTGGTTTATTTTTTACTCTGAAGCACTTACTAATTGCTCTTTCATTTTGCGAATAAGTACGAAAGCTCCAATTGCAAAGATTAAAATAATCCCTTCTGCGATAAAGATGTTGATGATTTGTCTTTGATAAAGTGCAGCAAAGAAATCCACTAATGCATGGAATAGCACAGCGTATACAAGGAAAATGTATTTTTTCTGTTTTACTGCGTATACGACAAGCATTGTGAATGCAATTTGCAAGACAAGGGCCATAATTCTTTCTACACTACCCAGTAAGTATAAGTAGGCTGGTGCCTCGATTAATGCATCTTGTACACGACTTAGCTCAGGTAATTTTTCAACCATTTGAGCGAAGCTACCATTATTAATAGATGTGGCAAAGATAAGAGTTTGAAGTCCAGCGAATCCACCGACTAATATAGATTCAATTCCGCCGTGTCCAATTCCATATGCAAGACCATCTTTATATTCTTGATATTTTTTGAGTAAGAAGAAGAAGGCAACGAACCGTCCTAGTTCTTCAAAAATACCAGCAGTAAGTCCGCCGTAAATGGCAAAGATAAATGGATTTTCTAAAAATTTAGCTGTCGTTGGATTTCCGCGCATGAATAGATGAAAAGGTGTTTCGAGAATTTGGGTAAACCCGATATAGATAAGAACACCAATTCCAACAATTTTCCAGTTAATATGAAATTTTTTTCGGAAGTAAACGAGTACAATAATGGGAACCAGAACCGAGAGAATGAGCTGAATTGTGATGCTGGCAATTACAGTATTTGAGATCATACTTTCACCGCTTTCTAATGTATGTACATATATATTATGCATGAAATGTAGGAGAATGTGGAGAAATGAATCTTTTAGAAATAAAAAAGGATTTTTTATTGACTCTAACGTTGCGTGATACTTTATTGTATGTATGGAGGGGGAGATGAGCATGACAATGAGGGTGAAAGAAGTAGCAAATTTAGTTGGAATTAGTGTGCGCACACTACATCATTATGATGAGATAGGGTTGTTAACCCCGGATGAAACGACCGAATCTGGATATCGTTTGTATTCCGATGAAAATTTAGAGACGTTGCAGCAAATTTTATTTTTTAAAGAACTTGGCTTCCCTTTAAAGAAGATTAAAGAAATTATTATGAGCCCTTCATTTGACCGAGAAGGAGCACTTTTGCTTCATAAGAAAATGCTAATTGAAAAGCGAGCTAGATTGGATAAGGTGATTGCGACGATTGATAAGACAATTCAGTATACAAAAGGGGAGATCGATATGACGAATAAAGAGAAATTTGAGGGATTTGATTTTAGTCATAATCCGTATGAAGAGGAAGCGCGTGAACGATGGGGAGATACATCCGTAGATAAAGCGAATAAAGCAGCAAAAGGCATGTCTCAAGACAAACAGGAAGAATTTAATGGCATTTATAGAAAGCTTGCGAAGCTTCGAAATGGTGCACCGGATTCTATTGAGGCGCAAGAAGCAATTCAGGTTTGGTACGATTACTTGCAAAACTTCGGTGACTATTCAGTAGAAGCTTTTAAAGGATTAGGTCAAATGTATGTTGCTGATGAGCGCTTTACGAAAAATATTGATCAGTTTGGAGAAGGTTTGGCCCAATTTATGTGTGATGCGATGGAGGTGTATGCGGATCGAAATAAAAAATAATTGCGATATAAAAATAGAAATAGAATGAAGTTTTTAGCATGAAGTCATATATGAATTCATGCTCTTATTTTAGTGATAAGTTATAAAGAGGTATAGTTTACTATGTAAAAACGCTGTCGATCGTAAACATCAACAGCGTTTTATTTGTGAAGGTATAGGTGCAAATAAGTTACTATTTATATTTATCCCGTTATTTGAGGGCAGTAAGACTCCCACCTCAAAATTCGGCGGAAGCAAAGAAGTAAGGTGGGAGTCGGGCTGCCCGTAAAAGCCCGATTGGTGTGGGCTAATAATCAAATCAGTGGAGGATGAAAAAAACACTGATTAAAGTTTCACTTTATTTGCTTCAGACAAAACCTGTAAAGGTTGTCTCTACATTTTCTATTTCTTAATCATGTTATTTAATGTTTGGTCTTGCGTATTATTTAAATGAGGATTTTTACCCATTTCACGTTTTAACATATCAAGACTTTGCTCATATTCCTTATCGTTTAACGTACCAGATTGAAGTCCTTGAATTTGAGAAATCAATTTTTGGTCTGTTGATACATATGCTTTATAATAACGAGGAACGATGGATAAAGCTGTTTTATATACTTGATCTGTTACGAGTGCCGGATCATTTGTTTTTGCACGATACACAACGAACACTTCATCATCAGTAACGAGCGTAGCAGCATTTGTAACGTCAGGAAGCTTGACTGTCATACTTGTAATCATTTCAGCAACTTTCTCACGATTAATTGCTCCTACTTGTTTGTTAGATACTTCATGTTTTTGTTTAGAAGAATAGCCGACTCTTGTTAATCTTGTATTTGTATTTTCTGTATGATACATGTCGTTTTTATTGGAAACAAGAACACGGCTTCCTTCCTCGTGTTCCATTTCTGCTTTGTTGCTTGTTTGGCAGCCTGCAAATAAGGAAAGAGTGAGAAGAGAGAGTAGTATTTGTTTTTTCACGATGTATCACCTCCTTCTCCATAGCATTTACTACTTTTCAATTTTTTGTATTTGAAATTGTTGGTTGTTCTGCTTTGTGATACGATAAAAAGAAGAATGCTTAGAGAGGAAGTTTATGATGGAGCAAAAGCAGGAGATTCATGCTACAGTGAGCATGAATAATGTTCAGTACGAAGTAATTAAAAACTATCGTGACGGTTTTCGTGAAGAAGCATTTAAAGAGCGTTATGCAGAAATTTTAAATAAATATGATTATATCGTTGGGGATTGGGGCTATGAGCAACTTAGATTGCGTGGTTTCTTTGACGATAGTAATCAACGTTCGACATATGATACGAAAATTAGTACATTATCGGAATATTTATACGAGTACTGTAACTTCGGGTGTGCACACTTTGTACTACGAAAAGTGAAGAAATAAAAAAAATCCTCTTACGATTGTAAGAGGATTTTTTCATAGCAGTTATACCAGTTGTGAGGAGTTTCTTTATTTGTAAAATAAACAGCCCCCCGGCAAATATAATTGTTTTTTCATATAGGCTTAATGAAACGGGATTACCTGTAAAGCAATCTAGGCGTATTCCAGTATAGTTTTTTTGTTTTGCTTCGTTTTCCCAAAAGGATAACAGTGCTTTGCTATATCCTTTTCCTTGAGCGAGCGGATGGATGACAAAAGAGTGGACGATAAGAAAGTGTCCGTCTGTTTTCGACCAGTCAATCAGTTTGTATTCTGAGGACTCTGATTCGTTTAAGACGACAGCGCCGACAAGTACTTGGTCTTGGAATAGACAATACAATTCGTCTTGTTCTAAATGATAGGAAATGTGTTCTCGCGTCGGATAAGAATCATCCCATTGGTAAATTTGATTCTGTAAGAGTGCTTTTTTACATTCTGCATACATCACGTCTAATTCGTCCAACAAATCAATTGTACCTTTTCTTATTTTTAGCATAATTGTCTCCTTTATAAACAAATTGAGATGAAATCACCTTCAGTAAGTGTTGTATTTGGTTTCATCTGTTGCCCGTTTAACTGAATACGACCTTTTTTAATTTTATCGACAATGGCAGCGCGGCTCCAATCTGAAATATATGTGGATAATGCTTTATCAATTCGGTGAGATCCGAGAACAATTTCTAATGTGATTGTTATTTCTTCTATACCACTTTCTTCGTATTGTGTAATAGAAATGGTAGTACTTGTTTCAGTTTGTTCTTGCTGAGTCATATCGACAGTTTCGACATGATCAGTAAATGATTTATAAATGCGAAATTTTTGATTCCACGTATGATCTTTCGGACATTTATAAATTGCAAATCTGTATATGTTTTTTCCATTTGCGTTATGCCTGCGAATGCTTGTGTCGGTAAAAAGGGTAGTACATCCGCAATTTTTACAATATCTTTCGATTGTGGATAACTCGTTTTCATATAAACTCCAAGAAAGTTGTACTTTCTGCATTTTCCTTCACCTCTTATATAGTGGTAAAGGAACGTAATACAGCTATTTGGATGTCTTGTAGTATGAAGACATGAGAAGTAGACAAAAATAAAAGGAGATTCCCCTAAGAGGAACCTCCGTAAACATCATACTACAGATGCGTTACGTTCCTTTGTAATGGGAATGGGCAGACTACTCCCTTGAAAAAGCGCGGTGCTTTTTTGAGAGTAATGCTATCCAATTGCTGGTCCATTACAAAGTAAATGTTGGCATACGTAGATAACGTCCTTTCTATCCAAATAGATTTGTTCATAAGTATAACATATAAGATTGAAAATTCAAAATTTAAATCGTGAAAAAACACCAGCTAAAATAGCTGGTGTATAAGATAAATTATATAAGTTCAAATAAAAATGAGCGTAATTCTTCTGCAATTTCTTCAGACATAGAAAATGCATGCTCTAAGTAGCCTGGTTCGTTTAAATCGTCAGGACCGATGATAGCAAATTTATTGCGCTGCATATCAAGGACAATCGTTTTACCATAATGACGATCGGAGTATAAAAGCGCTAAATCATGACGCTCATTTTCCCCCATAAAGCTAACGAAACGAGTTTTTGTAGCGACTGTATCGTCGTACAGAAAGAAACGTTCTTCCATACACATGGCTCCTTTTTAAATATCTAAGTTTAAGTGTGGCTTATGGTCTAAATGGTGATGTGTTTTAATGAATCGTACCGTTCTTGTTTTGTAACGCATAACGATAGAATATGTTTCAGCTAAATCTCCACCTAGGAATTTCACGCCGTCTAATAATTCACCAGCAGATACACCTGTTGCTGAGAAGATTGCGTCATCACCAGATACTAAATCATCTAACATAAGAAGTTGACGAGGATCTTCTAATCCCATTTTACGGCAACGATCTTCTTCTTCTTCGTTCATTGGAACTAAGCGCGCTTGCATTTCACCTTCAAGGCATTTTAGTGCTGCTGCAGAGATAACACCTTCTGGAGCGCCACCAATACCTACGAATAAGTCGATACCTGTTCCAGGTAGAGCTGTAGCGATTGAGGCACCAACATCTCCATCACCAAATAGTTTTACGCGTGCACCTTTTGCACGAACACGGTCAATAATATCTTGATGACGTTCACGTTCTTGTACGATAACCGTTAGGTCACGAATTTTTTTATTGTTTGCTTCTGCTACAATTTCAATTGTTTTTTCAATTGGATCATCTAAGCTAATTTTACCAGCTGCTTTTGGACCAACCGCGATCTTTTCCATGTACATATCCGGAGCATGAAGAAGGTTTCCTTTATCTGCAATTGCGATAACTGCCATTGCATTTGCAAGACCTTTTGCAACGATGTTTGTACCTTCTAATGGGTCAACGGCGATATCTACTTCTGGACCGTTACCTGTTCCTAATTCTTCACCAATATACAACATCGGTGCTTCATCAAGTTCTCCTTCACCAATTACAACAGTACCTGCCATGTTTACTGAATCAAACATATCACGCATAGCTGTAGTTGCTGCATCATCTGCTTCGTTTTTCTTTCCGCGGCCCATCCATTGTGCGGATGCTAAGGCTGCTGCTTCTGTTACACGGACAATTTCTAATGCGAGTTCACGTTCCAAGGTTGCATTCCTCCAATTTCAAAAATCATACAAATATAACTATAACAAATAACGACGAAAAGGTGAATTCGAAAAATTGTCGATTTTTTCAGAAGAAACGGTTACAATTGAAATGTAAATGCTTTAATTTCCAGGAAGGTGACATTCATGTACTTTGTAGACAGAAAAAAATAGAGCAAATGTTAACATGTTTAGAGCAAGTGGTAGATATATTCCAAGAGAAGAAGCAATATGAAACGCCTTTTGAGTATTACGCATTAGAGCGCATGTCGCATCTTGTTATTGATTGTATATTAGATGTGGGAAATGCGATGATTGATGGATTTATTATGCGTGACCCAGGAAGTTATGAAGATATTATCGATATTTTAATGGATGAAAGAGTCATAAGTGAGGAAGAAGGAAAGGGTGTTAAAGAAGTCATTCTACTTCGAAAAATGCTTATGCAAGATTATATTCAAATGAACCATGAGGAATTATATAAGACAATTCAAAAACATATCGGGGTAGTAGGGCAATATCCTGCGAACATTCGCCGTTATTTAGAAAAGGAATTAGGACCTGTATCTGCATTTGTAGCAGAATAGGTGTACATATAAAATCCCCAAAATACCTTTTGGGGATTTTATATTGTCCGTGAAAATGAAAAGGGAGAAGGGTGCGAAATGGGGGAAGTACGTACAACGAAAGAAGAGATTGTACATATTTTAAAAGTAAGAGGCGAGCAAACTGTAGCGGAATTAGCTGAGTCTTTAGAGATTACGGAGATGGCGGTTCGCCGTCATTTAAGTAAACTTGAGAAAGAGCAAATGATTTATGCGAAGATGGTAAGGCAACATGTTGGACGACCAACTTATTTATATGGTTTAAGTCAAAAAGGAGAAGATACATTTCCGAAAGAATATAAGCAATTTGCAATTGATATGCTTGAAGATTTAGCTCGATTTGGTGATGAGCAAATACTTTGTCACGTCTTGCAAGCGAGAACGGATAGGATGGAAGAACAGCTGCAAAAGCGAGTAAGTAATCAAAAAAACTTAGCATATAAAGTACAAGAAATAGCGGCTATGCAAGAAAGAAATGGCTATATGGTACAGGTGAAAAAAGATGGGGACAACTCCTTCATTTTACAAAAACAAAATTGTCCGTTAAAAGCAATTGCAGAGAGATTTCCACAGGTTTGTGAGGATGAAAAAAATATGTACAATCGATTATTTACAGGTGTAGATGTAAAAGTATTAACGAACATGTGTGCAGGAGATTGCAATTGTTCTTACCAAATCAAAGAGAAAAAATGAACGTTATGGGACGCTTTGGGGTAAAGCGTTTTTTTCTTTTTGAAAAGTGGTTAATATAAGAGTGGTATGATAGGTAAGGAACTCTAGCATAAAAGGAGAGACATAATCGATGTATAAAGGCTACTTAATCGACTTAGACGGTACAATGTATCGTGGTGAAGAACAAATTGAAGAAGCGAGTGACTTCGTCAAAGCATTAGGAGAGCGCGGGATTCCGTATTTGTTCGTTACAAATAATTCAACTCGTAAACCAGAACAGGTTGCAGAAAAACTTGTTCGTTTTGATATTCCAGCGAAACCAGATCAAGTATTTACAACGAGTATGGCAACAGCTAACTTTATTTATGAGCGCAAACATGATGCAACTGTATATATGATTGGTGAAGAAGGTCTGCACGATGCACTTGTGGAAAAAGGATTCAAGCTTGTGGATGAAAATCCTGATTTCGTCGTTGTTGGATTAGATCGCGAAATCACATATGAGAAACTAGCAAAAGCATGTCTTGCAGTGCGTAATGGTGCAACATTTATTTCAACAAATGGAGATATCGCAATTCCAACTGAGCGTGGTTTACTGCCAGGTAACGGCTCATTAACATCAGTTGTCGCAGTATCAACAGGTGTGGATCCAATCTTTATTGGAAAGCCGGAATCTATCATTATGGAACAAGCTTTAAAAGTGTTAGGCGTAGGAAAAGCAGAAGCGCTAATGGTTGGGGATAACTATGATACAGATATTTTAGCTGGGATAAATGCTGGCATGCATACCCTTCTTGTACACACTGGAGTCACAACTGTGGAGAAGTTAACGGAATATGGAGTACAACCGACGCAAGTTGTGCATAACTTGACGGAGTGGATTGAGAAGATGTAATGGGGAGCAGGTGACCAGAAAAGGTTACCTGTTTTTTTATGCACAATTGCATATGTGATACATGTATTTAAAATATAAAATTAAAATGTTGTGATATAAAAATGAGGGTGGGGGTAAAAGTGTATTTGATGTCATGCGTTATTTTTATTTTTACATTCTGCATTTTAATTTTTGTTCTATGGAAGATATATAAAATAAATGATATGAAAAAGAGTGCTGGAAAACTTCTTGCAACATATCCTCGGGTGAAACGACGTTGGATCGCGTTACTTGGACCGGTGTACTTCATTGGACAATGTATTTATACGTATATTCAATATGTAAATGGAGATATTGATACAGTTGAAAAGTTTCTCGTTCAGTCAGGGAGTTATGCGGTAGCAAGTTGTTTTATGACTTTATTAGCCATTCATCTTACTAAAAGTGTGCAAATATATGAGAGAGGAGTAATAGATGGATTAAACTTTTATTCATATGAAGAATTAAAAGGGTATAAAACATCAGTATGGGAAAATCCAAAGGAAAATATTTTCTTATATCGCGGGCGAGAGAAAATGAATGATAATGTTAATTTACTTATTAGAGAAGAGGATATGAATGAGTTAGAAAATATCCTTAAAAGATATATTCCTAAATTAATGATGTAATAAAAAAACTCCGGTTTTATAACCGGAGTTTTTCATTAAAACACACGTTTCACAACTTCTTTTACTTCTTCCAGATATTGTTTGCGCACGTCGTTGTCTACAGAAGGAACACTTGTGTAGAATGTGTGCTCTAATGTTTCAATTCCTGTAAATTCAAAAATACCAGCATCAGTTGTTTTCTTCATTGCGTCAAACATACCGTTTGCTGTGTATACTTCTTTCGTATTTCCCATTGTGGATAATAATAATCCTTTTTTACGACTTAATCGTTTTTCAATGCCATTTTCGCCGTAAGCATATGCAAACCCATGGCTAAATACGCGATCAACGTATCCTTTTAAAATAGCAGGAAGTCCTGCCCACCAAACTGGATAAATAAATGTAATGTTATCAGCCCAAGTGATATGATCTTGTTCTTCTTTAATATCCTCCGGTGTGTTTCCTTGAGAAAATGAAATGAAATCAGAAGCGCCTAATACTGGGTTAAAGTTTAATTCGTATAGATCACGAACACGTACTTCATGTCCTTTTCCTTCTAGTTCACTCTTTACAGTTTCTAAAATGGCATGGTTGAAGCTTTCTGGATTAGGGTGTGCATAAACGATTACATGTTTCATGTTTCTTCCTCCTATTTGTGGATATGTGAATAGCTTCTAAATAAAGTATTCGTGTAACTATTATGGTTACTTTTTTTAGTAGAGTCAATTTTTTAGACGTGATAAATAAATGTTGATATATAACAAAAAAATACATAATAGTAGTAATTTTGCATTGTGAATAGAATATATAGATTGATAAATAAAAAGGGATATGGGATGAATATTATTGAAATTGAGGGGTTAGAAAAATCCCTCCAGTTCAAGCGTCAAGAGCAGGTCTTCCTAGTAATCAAAAGAAGGAAAAGAGATGGACTGTGTTTAGTTTTAGTATTTTAATAATCGGCACTGTAATTGGACTGAGCGGAAGTATGTTAGAACAATATGCAGGTTTTAATCCAAGCGCGATAAGCGCACTTTTATTTGCAATCGGCTTGTTAGTTACGATTCCGTCATTTATTCGTATGATAGCGCCAGTTATCGCGAAACCATTTCAAATGATATTTCGAATTGAAACGACGATTAGCAGTCGAAATGTAATTCGGTATCGTAATAAGGCAGCTGTGTCAGTTGCTATACTAGCATTTGGCTTTATGATAGCGCTTGTTGGAACAATGTATGTAAACTCTATGTATGAAGGCATGAAAAAAGGACTACAAAAGCATTTGCCTGCTGATTTAGTCATACGTGTTCCGATGGAGTCGCAAGGAATTGAAACATTACCGTTTAGTTGGATGGAGAAGGTTCGAAAAGTTGAAGGTGTAGAAGCGAGTGTAGGAAATGCTACTGACTTTCCTACTAAACTTGTAAACTATGACTTTAAAAAAGCTAATCAAGAGTGGTATGAACATGCGAGAAAAAATAATTCTAATTATGAGTCAATGGAAGTTGTGGGTAACGATATTATAGCGTATCAAAAAATAACAAAAGCGAAAGTGATTTCAGAAAAAAATTTAAATAAGCCATTACAAGATGGTGAGGGAGTCGTTACGAAAGAAACGACTAAAAATTTAGGGATCAAGTTGCATGATACGATTGAAGTACAAGGGAAAGGAAAAGAAAAGAAAAACAAACGATTAAAGTCGTTTCGATTATTGAGCAAGGATGAAGGCTAAGAGGATCAGATGTTTTTGTAAATAAACAATGGGCCCGAGATAAATTTCATGTACAAGGGTATGAAGCCATTCAAATTATGACGGATTCTAATAAATCATTTGAATCAATCAAGAAGCAAGTAAAACAAATTACAAATAATAAAGGTAATGTAGAGGTTATTAACAGTTATGATCTATTGAAAGAGCAGGAGCAATTGTTATCGCAAATGGTGATGCTAATTCGTTTATTAATTGTAATCATTTTTATTATTTCAGGTATAGGTTTAATGAATGCAATTGTTGCAAGTTTGCATGAAAGACGTGCTGAAATTAGTATGATTCGTGCAGTAGGAGCTATAGCTGGCTGTATCGGAATTATAGGCGGGGTTCTTTTTAGCTATATCATGTTATCCAGCTTAGAGTTAGCAGTTATTGTTATTCCGTACAATCAAATTGTAGTATGAGCTATAGCAAGTGTAATACTTGGACCAAGCGCAGCGATAATCGCGTCATTACAATTACGGAAATTTAAACTGAGTGACACGCTTAAAGAATTGTCAGCATAACGCAAATGTATTGATAGAAAAAAGATATCTTAAATCGTTCTTTTAAACTCCAGCCATGCATAATACAAAGAAGACAAATAAAATAATGATTATAGCTATCCCAAAGTTAAATACAAGTGTGCTATCCATATATGTAGCCTCCTCACTTGAAAGTAAAAAGCACTCATAATGAGTGCTTTTTAGCATCCGAATCCGCCGCCAAAGCAACTACATCCAATGATGATTAATAGGATGAATAGTACAACGAGCAAAGCGAATCCGCTACTGAAACCTCCACACCCAGCCTCAAAATCCGTATTCTGTCCTCCTTTATATAAGAAAAATAAAGCAATATGACATTGCTTTATTTTGAAGATTACATTACTGTATGCTGTTTTTGTATGAATGAGCAGGTCCTTTGGGAAAGAAGTGGGCATAGAAAAAAGACACTCTTCCGAGTGTCCTTTTGGATGACATAAGTTTGTCAATTGCTTGAGTTTGATAAGACGTTAAGTTTCCAGTTCAACACCTTGTCTTTGGTCAAGAAGTATAACAATAGCGATTAAGGTAAATTATAGCATGGTTTCTGTAGGGAATCCGTATGTAATTATGCATATCGAAGCTTTTGAAATATAAAGATTAGGAAGTAGGTAGTGAACTTTGAATAATTTGAAGGGCTCTATTTACAATTTCTTCGGACGCGTATATACCAACTGCATTTGTTTTCAAAATATGAGATTGTAAGCTATCTTGCTTTGTTTCGAGTTCACCGTGAAGAGGAGCGAATGCATAGTTTGCTCCTTCTAACATGCATAAATCAAGTAAAGAGTCTCCAGCTGTAATGATGGTGTTGATTTGGAGTTTGTCTTGTATATATTGGACAGCAGCCCACTTATTTACTGGTTTTGGTACAAAATATAATTTTCTACCTTGTAGTGAGTGGTTCCAACCTTGCTTGTCCAACCAAGCAGTGAAGGCTGTTAATTCATCATAGGGAATGTTTTCACGTTTAACGATGCAGTAATGAAATAAATGATCGGCTGTTTTTTGTGAAATAATCCAATCTTCATGGGAAAGTTGTTTAAATTCTTTTAGTACGGCATCACTTTCTAGACAGTCTGTTGAAATTTTACTTTGTATTCTTTCTTTCCAAACGGTATCTTGTTTGCCGTTATGAAGAATATTGCCACCATTACTTGTAACGACATATTCGGGAATAATTTCGTTTTGGAACAATAAAATGTGCTGAAACTGCTCAATTGTTCTTGTTGTAACTGGGATGAAATGTGAGTACAGTTGTAGTTTTTTTAATAACGAAATGGTTTTATACGATATGAAAGAAATCTCTTTCCCATCCAAAGTTTCGATGAGTTGAATATGTTCTTCTTCTATAGCAGTACGAAATGATTTGCGGGAATAAATGAGTGTTTGATCAAAGTCACTTGCAAAAATCATGGTGTTTTCCTACGGAGAGGTTTAATGAGCCCATCTTCATAGCCATTAGAAAACTATTCCCATACAGGTCCTGAAATAATATACTCGTCAGTTGCTCTAGAGAAAATATTAATAATGTCTGAAATACAATCACGAATCACAGTAATATCATAGATGGTCGTATCTTTATTACGCCGAATGCCAAATATACTTGAAAAATCTGTAGCACCAATGCGAACGCTTAAGATGAAATCACGATATGAATCTAGCATTTTTTTAATTTGTAATAACGATTCTATACGCGTTTCCTTATGCATAATTTCCGGTGATTCTAAAATCGGCATTCCATAAAGTGAAAGCGAATATAGCCCGTTTATATATTTAAGCTGATTGATGTAAATTCTTCCGTTAATTGGTGTGAATTTTGGAAAGACGAAACCACATAAATAATGAATGGCACTGCCTAGCTCAGTAACAATTATCTTCACTTGATTTGGATTTCGAACTCTAATGAAGAGAAGGGGTATGTCTGGCGGATGGAGCTTATTTGCATCGACTAAGTGCGCCAATAGTTGCATTTGGATTACGACATTCTGCTCTGCAAAATTGACATCTTCATCACTAATGGAATCCTCCAAACAAAGCACGACTGATGTAGCACCTTCATGCTTTTTTCTAACGATATCTTCAGAGATTGTCTCTTTCGTACCGGGCGTATATAGAGTGGCGCCCAATGCGTAAGCTAGCTGTTCTTTTTCCGTTTCTTTTGAAAAAATTCTCGGCTCTTGATAGAAAAATTCTCGCCTTTCTTCCAGAGATAAATAGGAGAGATGCTTCAATTCGTCACCACCTTATTTTGGATACTTAAGTTAATCGTAACATGATAAGAAAAAATCCCCATATTAATTACAAGGAAAATGGGAATTGTTCATTGAAAAAGATGGATTATAAGGTAAATGTAGAAATTTGTTAATGGGCATAAGTGAGAATGAAAGGGCGAGGGAAATGGATATACATAAACTAACAGAAGAAGAAGCAAAGGAGATTAATACGTGGAAGTACGAAGAACCGTATTCACTATATAGTTTTTCTGGAAGTGGTGAAGCGATAGAAGAGTTATTAGACGGGACATATTATGGCTATTGTAACGAACGTGGTGAATTAATCGGCTACTTTTGTTTTGGAGAAAATGCACAAGTTCCAGGGGGAAGAGAGGCCAATTTATATGTGGGAGAAGATGTAGTAGATATTGGACTTGGAATGAAGCCAGAGTTAACGGGAAAAGGGATGGGGAAATCATTCTTTCAAGCGGGGATAGCGTTTACTGCTAAGGAGTTCAATTCGAAAATGTTTCGACTAAGTGTAGCAACTTTTAATAAACGAGCGATTGCATTATATAAAAATATCGGATTTCAAGTAGGGCCAATTTTTATAAGTAGGGGAAGAGAGTTTATGCTCATGGAATACGAAAGGCTGTCAGTATGAAACTGACAGCCTAGAAAAACGTTCTTATTCTGCATGATCTGCTCGATGCGCCAAACGGCTAGAAGCTGCAGCTGCAATACCACCAACGATATCATCAAGGAATGTATGCACTTTTCCAGTTGATTTATCATTTAAATATTCTAAAATACCTGGTTTTAATTTATCAATATATCCAAAGTTTGTGAAACCGATAGAGCCGTACACGTTAACGATTGAAAGTGCAATAACCTCATCAATTCCGTATAAGCCTTCATCACGTTTTACAATATCTTGTAACGGTTCACTTAACATTCCTTTTTCAGCAAGGATATCGAGTTCAATGCCGGTAATAAGGGCGTTCTGTACTTCACGTTTTGATAGTACACGCTCTACATTATAACGACACTCTGACATCTCTAAATTTGGATGGTATTTCTTTTGAAGAAAATGAACAAGTTCAGCAATATCATCGATTGTTACACCGCGTTCTTGTAATAGTTGTAATGCTCTTTCTTGTAGTTGATTTGATTCTTTCATGTTTATCACCTTTTTTTCTTTTTAGTATTTGTATACGTTTCGTTGCTTTATCATGTGCATAGGAATGAAAGGCGAGCACAAGCTCATATATATAAAGAAAAACCATAGGTGGCGACTGCGATGATTCAGCATATTTATGAGCATTATCACATGCATGTTAAAGAATTAATCCCCCTTGGCCCCTATAAAAGCTTTTGGATTCGCAACAAAATTTATGTACTCGTTCCAATTGGAGATATGGAAGAAGAAGTACTTGTAGAAATGAAAAAGCTCAGTGACTATATGAACCAGCAGGGGGATATTACTGTTGCGACTTTCGTTCCGACTATACACGGCTACTATGTAAGTGAGATAGAAGAAAAAAATTATTGCTTATTAAAAGGTATGCGTATGTTAGAACGACATGCTACTTCCTTAGGGAGCGAGCTTTCTATATTCCATAAACGTGGTGCATTCTTTCCAGAAGAAGTTGAGCAATTAAGCCGCATTGGTGAATGGAAAGCATTATGGGAAAAAAGGCTTGATCAATTAGAAAGGTTTTGGCAATCGCAAGTGATGAACCACCCTTCAGACGTATTCGATCAATTGTTTATTGAATCCTTCCCGTATTACTTAGGAGTTGCAGAAAATGCAATTCAATATGTTGTCGATACAGAAATGGATGATACACCGCAAATAACTGACGCAGCAACAATTTGCCAAGAACGGTTTACACCTTTATTATGGCAACAAACGAAGCGCTTAAAACTTCCTTTCGATTGGGTATACGACCATCCAAGTAGAGATATAGCTGAATGGATTCGTTATATGACAATAGAAAAAAAGAAAGATTGGGAGCAAACGATATTTCAATTCATTACAGATTATGAACGAAATTATTCGTTGTCCTCGTTTGGATGGCGTTTATTATTCGCTCGCCTTCTTTTCCCGCTTCAATATTTTGAAACGGTAGAACGATATTACCAAACAGGGAATGAAGAACAAAAAAGCATATACAAAGATCGCTTAGAAGCCATTTTACACGATGTGAACCGCTCAGAGCAATTTATGAAGAGTTTTTATGAATCACTTCGTTTACCTGTCGATAAATTAGGTATTAGAAAGTTAGATTGGCTATCCTAATACGAATGGAGAAAAAAGAGACCAATTGAGGTCTCTTTTTATAATGCAAAAGCCGCTCTATTTCTCTTTATTATATGATAACAAATTATTCCTTTTGTTGATTGGGTTAAAATTTATGATTAAATCTACATGCTTTCTGGAAGTTATGTTCCTACTTTTTCAATTTTTTCATTTACCTTTTTTTAATAATTCTTGATGGATTTCTTCAAATGAAAATTGATAACTTGTATTCCATGTCGGTATAACGGGCGAAAGACTTAATAAATACTCTTTTTTCTTTTCTAGTTCTTGAATTGTTGAAGAAATACTTCTCATTCTTGGCATGTGTCGTCCCCCTATGCTTTTACTTTTATATCTGTGAACGATTCACTATATATAATTATCACATTGTTTGAGAAGGGTTTCCAATTATGTTTTATGATGTTAAAAGTGGTGAGGTACGTATTTGCTATTTGGAGGATAGGCGTATGTGAAAAAAGAGACCATAATTGGTCTCCTTTTTAGGAAATGGTTCTGAGCAAGCCACTTCTGCTTTTAGATAATATCCAGCTCTAGCCGCTTCCGCTTTTAATTAAAATACTTGTTCTACTTCGATTACGCCTGGTACTTCTTCAAGTAGTGCGCGTTCGATACCAGCTTTTAGTGTGATTGTAGAACTTGGGCAGCTACCGCATGCACCCATAAGGCGTAACTTTACGATACCTTCTTCAATATCTACTAATTCAACGTCACCGCCATCACGAAGTAAGAACGGACGTAATTTATCTAATACTTCTAGTACTTGTTCTTGCATATTTGGGTTTTCCATTTTTATCGACTCCTTTCATCAGTTTTATTATAATCAAGATAGAGGGGAAAATCTATTTTTTCTGTTCTTGTTTTATTGTCGAAATATTGTATCATGTTCACAATGTGTTTTTTCAGTATAGGGGTATAGAATGAATTTGTAAAATGATGTGCTTATGTAGTAAGTCATCTGAATATACTGTTAGAACAAAGAATTGGGGGAGAAGTAATGGTTAATGTTCAAGTATATGGGGCGAAAGTAATTTGTGCGAGCTGCGTTGGAATGCCATCTTCAACAGAAACGTTTGAGTGGTTACAAGCGGCAATTGGTCGTAAATATGAAGGACAAGAAAATAAATTTAAGTTTGAGTATATTGATATTCAAGAGCAGCAAGAAGATGAGGATAAACAAGCATTCGCAGAGCGAGTAGTGGAAGAAGATTTATTTTATCCAGTCGTCCTTGTGAATGGAGAAATCGTTGGAGAAGGAAATCCTCGTTTGAAGGATGTTTATGAAGAAATCGAGAAATATTTATAAAGCATGAAGCCTTTGTGAGTGTGCAAAGGCTTTTTTATATGGAGGGATAGATGTGGAGAATGGAATAAAGCAAGCTCTACCAGAAGAAGTAAAACAGCTAATGGAGCAGTACATAGTAGAATTTAAAAAATTTTTTTCGGACGAAAAGCTAGTCGGGGTATACGTTTATGGATCCATCGCGCTAGGAGCATTTCATATAGAAACGAGTGATATTGATTTTGTTGCAGTAATAAATGATTACGTGAATGAAGCTGAAAAACAACAACTTGTAGAACTGCATAAGAAACTTAGTGATAGTACGTTAGGTAAAAGAATGGACGGTATGTATATTCCGCTCGCTGACTTAGGGAAATACAATGATGAGATAAATGAGTACGTGTATTGTGCAGAGGGTAAGGCGGATATTGGCCATTGGGATATTAATGGGGTCACATGGTGGACATTGAAAAACCAAGGCATTACAGTTACCGGGAAAGAAGCAGAAGACCTTCCGTTTCAAATAAAATGGGACGATGTAGTAAATACAATGAAATATAACGTAGAACATTACTGGAGTGAAAAAGCGAAGCGTCCCTATTTATTTTTTATAGAAGAATGGGTAGAATCAGCTGTCGTTACGATGGGGCGTATTTTATATACATTAGATCATAAAACCATCGTTTCAAAAGATAGAGGATTACAGTATATGTTAGAACTTTATCCTCAGAAATGGGAGCCTTTATTAAAAGAAGTAGAGCGAATACGACATAGTAAACAAGAAAGACGAAATATCTCCATGTGGAGACGAGCTGATATGACGAAGAAGTATTTACTTAGTGTGATAGAGGAGTGTAGGGAGAAGTGGTGAGAACATAGAGCGGATTGAAGAGTTTTATTGGTAGAAAGATCGTAGTATAAAAACGCAATGTGAAATCACATTGCGTTTTCTATTCGTTTTTTCATATACATATCAACTTCATAAAAGAATACCGGTTCTTTTTCCTCGTTATTAAGATGAACAGGGCTATGTAAATATTGCTGTAAGTAGTGATTTGCTTGCTCATACTGTTTTGGATTGTAGAAGGAGAAACATATAAGAAGTAAAAATGCTTTTTCTTGTAATATCGGCATGACAGATAGTATTGGAGTAATGGAATGTCTATTTGTCTTTACTACATGTTCATATGAAGCCCATGTTTGAAACCAATCTAAAATGATAGAAAGGTAATACGGAATATGTGGTTCTGGTGTAAAAACTATATGATTTATGTAACGAATCTCTGAAACTTGGACATACTGATACTAGTACTCTAAAAAGGGGTGCTTTTTTTAATATACAGTAAGTAAACATTTAATGTGGTTTATAAAAAAATGTTGAATATATAAATATTCTAATATATTTACTAGTAAAACGGAATACGAAATAGATAATTGTTGGAATATATTCGTTTTTTGTTGATTTTCATGAAATATGATCACTTTTTGTTAGATTCCTTCTTTTGGTATATATAAAATAAAATTATATAGAAATAAGAGAAGGATGATGTATGTGACGGAATCTATTTTACAAGAAATAATTTCTCCTAAAGAGCTACATAGGGTTGTGAGAAATAATAATGCATATTACGACTTTAAATGGGGAAAAGCAAAAGATCCAGAGAAAGAGAATAGTTGGAATTGGGTTGCCTTTTTCTTCCCATTATTTTGGTTAGCCTACCGCAAAATGTATAAGCTATTTTGTATCATTGCATTAGTAGGTGTTCCTACTTTAATTACATCCGTTTTTATAGATATCCCGCTGTGGATAGATGTGATTGTTTATTTAGGAACTATGCTATTTACTGGTTGGCAAGGAAACCGTTTATATTATAAGCATGTCGTTCGTGTTTTACATGAGGCGAAAGAGTTACCAGATGCACAGCAACATTATTATTTCCAAACAAGGGGCGGCACTCATGTTGGCATTATGATTGGATTAAATGTGTTATTAGTTGTAGTGTTTGGTGCAGCTGGTTATGGATTATCGTATTTACCGACGGAACCGAATATAAAAGATGTGATTCGTTTAAGTAATGAAGGGATTGCATTAGAGGTTTTGACCGATAATCCGAATTGGAAGTACGTTAAAAAAGATGGACGTTTTGATGTAGTAGAATTTACTGGTTATGACTATGTGGAAAAAAAGAACGTGAAAATTAAGTTCGCTGTGTATTTAGAAAAACAGAGGTTTGAATGGAAAGAAATTTATTTAAACAATAAAAAGTTAAATGAAGAAGAAACAGAAGAATATCAATTTTATATTGAAGAAAATGCGTGGTATGAATAGAGTTTAAAAAGAAGAGTCTAATGAAGATATTTCTTATGAACTGAATGAGGCTCTTGGCGAAGAATAGAAAGATGCAGTAAAGGTTTTTAACGCTACTAGAGCAGCAAATAGAGAAAACTATTAATAGAAAAACGGAATACTAATTGAAATTTTGTAAAATACAATAAAAAATGAGAATTTGAGGTAGGCTTGTCAATAACGTGAGACTATGGCAGTATAAAGAAATGCTATACAAATTTTATTTATCGACATGTAAACATCAAATTTGATTTTTACGTATAAATAATGAACGGAGGAAATGAATTTATGGCTACTTTACCAAATTGTCCAAAATGTAATTCAGAATATACGTATGAGGATGGCGTTCTTTTCGTATGTCCAGAATGTGCACATGAGTGGGGACAAGAAGCGGAAGCTGAAAATAATGATGGTGCAAAAGTTGTAAAAGATGCGAACGGAAACGTACTTCAAGATGGCGATTCTGTTACTGTAATTAAAGATTTAAAAGTAAAAGGAACGTCTTCAGTTGTGAAGATTGGTACGAAAGTAAAGAGCATTCGTCTAGTTGATGGAGATCACGATATTGATTGTAAAATCGACGGTTTCGGAGCTATGAAGTTAAAATCACAGTTCGTTAAGAAGGCGTAAGTAAAAAAAGGGGAGGCGAATAGCCTCCCCTTTTTATTGTTTGTCGGTAAGTCGATATAATTTCGTTTACCATGAACGGTGTACCAGTTACTGTGGTCCATTCCTAAAGTTATGACCGTAGCTCAACTTCTTTCAATTGACACCGTTTATTAAAGAATGTTTTATAGCCAAGCTGTAAGAAGATAATGACAGAGAACGCAGTACTTCCTGAAATACCAAGTATGATGGCAATTTGGTATTGAATAGCTGTAAACGGTGAAACACCGGATAATATTTGTCCTGTCATCATGCCTGGAAGGCTTATAATTCCCATCCCGACCATAGAATTGATTGTTGGTAAAATAGCAGAGTCAAAAGCGTCTCGAATGAGCGGAGCGGCTGCTTCTTTCGGTGTTGCGCCGAGCATAAGTGCACCTTCAATATGATTTCTTTGTGATTTCATATTGTTTAAGAACGTATTTGCTCCTAGGGAGACACCAGTCATGGCGTTCCCAACTAACATTCCTGTAATTGGAACGATATATTGCGGAGCATACCAAGGATCATGACCGATAATAACAAAGATAAATAGTAGAAGTGGTCCAATTGATCCAGCAACCATGGAAAGAGCGGCTACTCGTTTTAAGTCTTTTGACATCGGGATATTAACTCGTTTATAAATGTTAAAAATTGCAAATGTAGTAATAGAAGTAATAAGAGCAATTGTATAAAATTGGTTACTATTTTCAAATATGTATGTTAGGACATAAGCAACAAGTACGAGCTGAATTGTCATACGAAATGTTGCAATTGCAATTTGTTTCTCACGTGGAATTCCTTTTAATTTTACAAGCCCAATTAAAATAAGAATGAAAATATATGCAGCGGCAAGTTGCCAAATTTGGAGTTCAATAACGCCCTTCAACTGAGAGCACTTCCTTTCTAGTAGCACCGTTTGTTTTACTAATTTCAATCATATCGTCTGCGATTTCTCCTGGAAGTTGTTGAGAATGCGTAATGAAGATAACTGTTTTTTTCTTTTCTCTTGCCAGTATAGTGAATTGCTTCATAACGCGGCGTTCAGTGTCACTATCTAATGCCGAAGTTGGTTCATCCAATAAATAGACAGGTGGATCCATTAGTATAATGCGAGCGAAAGCAAGTCTTTGCTTTTCACCGCCTGATAAAGAGGAGGCGCTATCTTCTAATTGTTTGTCTAAGCTAACAGTTTGTAATGCGCTCCGTAAAGCATCATCATTTGGAAAGGGCTTTTCAGAAAGACGCAACCCCATTAATAGATTGTCTTTAACTGTTCCATCAAAAATAGGTGGAGTTTGACCGAGCATGACTACGTCACGTCGTAATTGAATAGGAGGATAATCAAAAATTGATTTTCCGTTATATTCAATTGTACCGGATGTTGGAGATTGTAAATCGTTTAACATGCGAAGCAATGTACTTTTTCCGCTCCCGCTCTCACCGATAATACAAGTGATTTTTTCTTTTTGAATCTGTAAATAAGGAATGTGTAGTATATCTTTATATGTAACGTCTTTTAATATAAACATAAATGGCTCCTTTCTGATTCTAGTTATATCGTATCAAAAAAGAGAGAAAAATAGAAAAATAAGGTTATAAAGAGCAGCGTTTTTTCTTCGTTTTGAGTTCTATTAATAAGTTAAGTAAACGATCTAATTCTTGACTGAAAGAAATCACTTTATCATGAGTGAATCCGTATATTTCAACGAGATAGATCAATTCTTTTTTCTTCGCTTCTATTCGATCGTTTAGTTTCGTTAAGTTCATAAGTGAAATATAATGCCTCCTAATAAAAGTATTTATTGCATAAAAAATAAGACCGAATGAATTCGGTCTTAAAGGAAATAATAAAACAACTTACAAATAGCATACACTTTTCATCAATAGTTTTTAATATAAAAATAGAAAATTTTGTGAATCAATATTGAAAAAAATGTTTCTGATAATTGTTTTTTATGAAAAAATTATTTTTTAACTGATGCAAAGAGGCTGCCTACATAGTAGACAGCCTTTAAAGTATTAACCGTTATGATATTTGTACATCCAGAGTATACCGGATTTTAACAATCTCGGTACACGTCCCATTAATGGTTGGTTTGCGAGTAAACCAAATCCGTGCTTCTTACCAAGAGAGCCAAGAACACCTTTTAATTTAATAACAGGTAGTTCATCAGGAAGTGGTTCATTGTTCCAACGTTTCAATAATATTTGGACAATTTGCTCTCCTTGACCTTCAGCAAGTTGTGCAGATGGTGCGTGTGGAAGCGCAGCACAATCCCCTACAACATAAACGTGTTCGTTGTTCGGAATATTGTGATATTTTGTTAATACGACCCGTCCACTATTATCTTGTTCGACTGGAAGGTTTCGAACAACTTCATTTGCTTGAATACCAGCTGTCCATACAATCGCATCGCATTCAAGTGGTTCGTCATGGTTGTACACAATGTTTGGTTCCACTTTCGTAATGTTAGAGTTTCGTATAATAGTAACATCGTGTTTCGTAAACCATTCTTCTACATATCTACTTAATTTCTCTGGGTATGGGAATAAAATACGATCCTTGCGATCGAATAAGTAGATTTTTAAATCAGCGCGGCTTTCGCGCAGCTCACTTGCAACTTCGACACCGCTTAAACCAGCGCCAACAACAGCTACTGTTGCGTTTGGTTCTAAGCTGTTTAATCGTTCATATGTTTTGCGTGTTTGCTCAATGGATTGAAGACTATGTGTATATTCCTTCGCCCCAGGAACGTTGTGGTATTTATCTTCACAGCCAAGTCCGATAATTAAATCATCATACTGGATTGTTTCGCCGCCATCAAGATGAACAGCTTTCGTTTCGAGATCAATATTTGTTACTGTGCCGTATTGAATATTGAGACGCGGATGTTCAGGAAACGGAATACGAATATGCGTTTCTGAAATTGTGCCCGCTACTAATGCATAATATTCAGTTTTAAAGCAGTGATATGGTACTTTGTCGATTAATGTCACTTGGACATCATCTGGAAGTTGGTTGTTTGGAAGTAGCCGTTGCAGAATTCTCATTCCACCGTAGCCGCCACCTAGTAGTACGAGGTGTTTCATGATGGATTACCCCTTTTCTGTTGAAATATCCCCTAATCATATAATTTTATATTGAAAAAATATTTTGACTTTACTCAATCAAATTATATCGAATTTGTGAACAAATAACAATGCATGAATGAATACTCTGTTGTACAATAAGAAGAAAAGTAAAGTAAACTGTTTTAATTTTCCTGTTACTATTTCATTGTGAAAAAACGAAAAGTATTATGATGAATAGACTATTATATAGAAGAATATTTGCTTTGAAGTAAAACAGTGAAGTAACTGAATAATTTAGTATATGTAGCGAAAACAACAAGAAACAGCTTAGTTTTCTTCTTATAAATAAAGTGAAACTGCAATCAGTAAGGAGTAGAATCCTTAAACTGTTTATTCGTTTTCACAAATTGGGCATGTGTTTCATTCTGAAGTACAGCTCTTACTGCCCGCTAAATCATCGGGTAATTTGTTTAGAGATACAGGGGGGAGCGTTTTGATTAAACCATTAATCGAATTTTGTGTAGGTAACCTTGCAAGTGGATCGCAAGCAGCATTAGAGAAATTAGAAAAAGATCCGAATTTAGATGTGATGGAGTATGGTTGTTTAGGTTATTGTGGCATTTGTTTTGAAGGGCCATTTGCACTTGTAAACGGTGAAGTTGTACAAGGTGCGACAGTAGAAGAACTTGTAAAGAATGTATATGATTATTTGGATGAAAATCCAATGTTTTAAGGCGCTGCGAAAAAGCAACGCCTTTTTCTTTTGTCATTTATTCCATCCTATGAAACACCGATTCATAGGAAAAGCTAATAAGGAATTTGAATCTGTGAGGCGATAGGGTGAATAGTATTTTAGGATTAGCGGGCATTATTGTGATTCAATTGCTATTTGATTCTATCGTATATGATTACATTTGCGGATTTGCAAATTTATTTTCTGTTGCGATTTTACTTGGCGGACTCGGTGGGATGGCACCAACTCGCCGTAGAGATATCGCGAAATTCGGAGTACGTTCAACTATAGAAGGAACGCGTGCCAACTTACTGCGCGCAAATAACGGGATAAATAAAAAAAGGCCCTTTTTAGAAGGGCTTTTTCTTACACCATTTGTGTAAGAATGGCTCCTATTATGCAAGCAGCCAAAACGTTGTCAAATATGAGAAACGGGGGACATTCATATTGTGTTCCAAAAGCATGCATTTTATACTTAAAACAACAAATTATTTTTGGAGTGAATATGAATGAACCAATTTTCTTTTACAAAAATGCATGGACTTGGCAATAGTTATATATATGTAAATATGTTTGAAGAACAAATTCGGGAGGAAGATTTAGCTCCTGTGGCAGAAAAGGTTTCAAATATTAACACTGGTATTGGAGCGGATGGAATGATTTTAATTTGTCCATCGGAAGTAGCTCCAGTGAAAATGCGTATGTTTAATAATGATGGTTCAGAAGGAAAGAGTTGCGGGAATGGTTTACGCTGCGTAGCGAAATATGCATATGAGCATAAACTAGTAGAGGAAACGGTTTTCACAATTGAAACGTTAGCTGGAATTGTGACCGCAGAAGTGACAGTAGTAGACGGCACAGTTACATTAGCGAAGATCGATATGGGAGCACCTCGTTTAACACGTGAGGAGATACCGATGCTTGGTGAAGGTGAAACACCATTTATTCGTGAAGACTTCTTATATAATAATCATCGTTATGCATTTACAGCTGTTTCAATGGGAAACCCACATGCGGTTATTTTTGTTGATGATGTAGAAAAGTCTCCTCTTACAACGCTAGGTCCGGTACTTGAGACACATGAAATGTTCCCTGAACGAGTGAACGTTGAGTTTATTGAAATCTTAAATAATGAAGAGATGAACTTCCGTGTTTGGGAACGTGGCTCTGGTGTAACACAAGCTTGTGGAACAGGTGCGTGCGCTGCTGTCGTTGCTGCTATTTTAAATGGGAAGATGGAACGCGGCAAGGAGATTACAGTTCATTTAGCTGGCGGTGATCTAATGATCGCATGGACAGAAGAAGGCAATGTATTAATGAAAGGTCCTGCGGAAGTAATTTGCCGCGGAGTGTATGAGTACAAGATAGAAGTGTAAAGATGTATAATAGAGGGAGAACAGAAAGGTAGGTGGATTTCATGATTGAAGTAACAGAACAAGCGGCATTCCAAATTAAAGATATGTTAAAACAGGCTGAAGAGGGAGAGAAATACGTTCGTCTTGCTGTACATGGCGGTGGATGTAGCGGTCTTTCTTACGGCCTAGGATTTGAAGTAGAACCAAATGAAGACGACACAGTTCTTGAGTTTTTCGGTGTTGAATTTGTTATCGATAAAGAAAGTGCTCCAATTGTCAAAGGAGTAAAGATTGATTATAAACAGTCAATGCTTGGCGGCGGATTCACAATTGACAACCCAAATGCGATCGCATCATGCGGATGTGGATCATCTTTCCGTACAGCGACGAATGCTGGTAAGCCAGAAGAGTGTTAATGAAAAGTGTTTAATAATGAGACCCTTTTTAGAAATGGATTTTAGGATTCATTTTTAAAAAAGGGTCTTTTTTTGTTTAGAAGATGTGGGATAAAAGGTAACAATTCGTTATCGGTTTGACATTTCTTATGAAGAAATTCAACGAAACTGTAGCGAACCATCCGAGGTTAGAATCATTACTTATTCCAATCGGTGATGGAATGACTGTTTTTAGAGTAAAGAAATAACAATTTTTGAATGGTTGTAAGTACGATTTTTTACTATCTTACAAAAGTGTAATATTCATGTCATGTTTTTGAATTTCTTCTTTACAGAGAAGGATTTAAGATAACAATATAACAAAAAAACACGAGGTGAAGGAAATGAAAAGATATATTGCACTTTTTAGTATTTTAGTCGTATTTGCAAGCCTATTAGTAGGTTGTGATTTAAATCGTATGGGTAAGGATGAATATTATGTTAAAATTACAACGGATGGAATTGAAAAAAATGAAAAAAGTGACAAAGGTGAACCATTCAAATACTTTGAGTATAAGTTAACTGGATTTGATAAAGAGGGTAAAGAAAAAGAGTTAGAATTTACAGCGCAAAAGAACCTTCGTAAAGAAGCATTTTTACGCGTCTATCACTCTGATAAAAAAGGTGTATCAGCTTGGGAAGAAGTGAAGAAGGACGAGCTTCCTGCGAAGGTGAAAGAAAAACTAGCTGCGAAATAATAGAAATAAAAAGGACTTGGCCTTAAAGGTCAAATCCTTTTCTGTTTTCAAAATCCTCTTCTGAAATGACTGTGAATCCATGTCTTTTAAATAGAGCTGTTGTTACGCCGTAACCAGTTTGTTTATTTCCATTAAATTCTCCAGTGTAAATAGTAGAACTCCCGCATGATGGGCTACGTTCTTTTAAAATGATATATTCCGGATTCAAATCTTTTATCTGTTCTAATGCTTTATGAGCGCCGTTAACAAAAGCATCTGTTACGTCTTTCCCATCTTTCGTCATTACTTTTGCTTTCCCATCTAGCACATCATCACCGTTACCGCCAATGATTTCAGCGGAAGGACGAGGTGTCGGTAAACCTCCTAATACTTCAGGGCAAATGAGAAATGTATCTTCTCTTTGTAATAATTCTTCTATTTTTGAAACGAGATTATCGTTGCCATCATAACGACAGGCGATACCGCCTAAACAAGCGCTAATTACAATCATATTTTTTCATCTCCATTAAAAAATTTATTATATACCACGCCAATTTCCCTTCCCGTTTCTTACATATAGATGAGGTGATAGAAATGGGAAGCTTATATAACTTAATGAAACCATATAGTGAATTTCGAAGTAAAGAAGAGTTTAATGCATATCAAAAACAAGTTTTTAAATGTTATCAGTTTCAACTGAATAAGACGGATTCTGCCGTCATTCATTTGTTAGGCAAGTATGCGGTTAATGAGAAGAACGAAACAGTTGGTGTTGCTTGTCCGTTAATGGAGACAATTGCGAAGAAACTCAGAAAGAGTATTCGAACTGTACGCCGCTCTATTGCGAAATTAGAAGAAATGGGAATTGTTAAGCGAATCGCTACGAAAGAGAGGCATAGGCGCGGCGGATATAGTGCTAACTTATATGTATTTCTTAAATCAGCAATTGACCGCATGGATGACCGTATGAAAATGTCCGCATGTGAAAGTGGTGATCGTGCAGATGGCTGTAGTGGAAATGAGCAAAAAAATGAGAGGGAAACAATTCTTTCTAAAAACATTCCACAAATAAAAGAAAAAAGAGTAATAACGTACGAACTTGATGAGACGTATTGTCGTCACGATATACCAAAACCTTTCATACACGCACTTATACCGATGACGAGTAATCCAAAGAAGATTAATATACTTTGGAGTAAAGTGGAGTTTGCTTATAAAAAGAGTGGATTACTCGAGCAAGGTGTTTTATTAGAGCAGATTTTAGCTGATGAAAAAGTGTATGGAAATTTAATTTGGCGGGTGAAAAGTGTTGTGAGAGCGTATAAGTATGGGGAGATTCGTAAAGATGTTGGGGCGCTTTTGTATAGTACAGTGCGAGATTTGTTTTTAGACGTTGGATTAGAATGGGGAGCGGCTTTGAGACGGAGTAAGGGGATACCTTTATTCAATCCATTTAAAAAAGAGCCATGCGTATAATACATGACTCTCAGTAGCTAGTCGAATTTCCTTACAACCGGAACACGGATTGCTACAAATAGTACGAAGACGATGACCGCAATCGCGCCGCTTTTCATAACCGTTACAATTGGAATGCCTATCCCAAGCGCAAGAGACGTGAAGGCGTAGGAGAGCGGAATAAAGCCCATTGAGGATAACATGAGTAAACTCATAACGCGTCCCATCATCTCTTCTTTTACTGTCGATTGAATCATTGCCATAAGTGGAACGATAGCCATTGCAATTGTAATACCGTAAAATATTCCAGCTAATAATGCTTGCCAAAGTACCGTGCTAAAGTTGATGGATAAGAAGAATATACCAGACAGTAGCATCATGATAATACAAAATAGCCCGCGTCTACGACTAATATTTTTAAAACCGACAATGACAGCGCCTATTGCCATTCCGCCTCCAACTGCAGCTTCTAAATAACTAAATTGAAGTGAATCGCCATGCAAAACGTTTTTGACAAAGAGCGGAAAGCCTACTTGCATCGGGCCGATTAAAAATAAGTTTAAAAAGGCACTACAAATAAGGAATGTTGACAAGAATGGAGATTCTTTTACATACAAAATCCCTTCTTTAATAGAAGTGAACATGCCTTTGTCTGTATCCGTTTGTTCTGGCATTGTAAATTGTATTTTTTGGACGAGTATCGCAGCAACAATAAGTAAAAGGATCGTAATTGTAAAGATTGTCTCATAGTTACTAAATTTAATGAGAATTCCTCCAAGTACAGGTCCTAAAATTACAGATGCCTGGTTTGTCATTTGTGTAAGTGAATTTGCTTGTGTTAAACGGCTTTTTTCTACAAGTTCAGGTAAAATTGAACCGTCTGCTGACCAGAAGAAGGCATCAGCAAGTCCGAAGAATAAGGCAAACAAGGCAAATGTATATAATGTTACATCACCAACGATAAACCAAGTAAGAATAGTTGCAACAAGAATAGCGCGAATAATATTGGAATAAAACATAATATTTTTCTTTGGGAATTTATCAGCTACAGCTCCGCCGATAATCATAAAGATTAATCTAGGGATGCTGAGAGCCACAAAGACAACGCCAAGTGAAGCTTCAAGATTTAAAGTTTTCGCTATGTACCATGTTTGAGAAAAGGTAAAAAAGGCTAAAGCAAAGCTTGAAAAGAGAGTAGCTGCCCAGAGGAACAGGAAGTTCGTATTCTTTAATAACGGTTTTCCACTTCCTTCTAAAGCAGATTTATGTTGTTGTAGATCCTCCATATTGCTTCCTTTCTATGTGACAATTTTGAATGCTTATAAAACCTATTAACAATCGTTTTATACAGTTTCTAATATTTCTATACTGCACTTTTTCATTGTAGACAATAATAGTGAATTTGCCCAGTGGATTTTTAACGACAAAAAAATAAGAAGGTGTCAAAGGCACCTTCTTATTTTCTTGTTCACGCTAACGCAATATAAATATCGACTTGAACATTATTTGGATCCATCGCTCTTTCGTCATAAAGTTCAAAGTCGGCTGTGAAAGCTCGTTTGTTTTCTTTTGACCATGTCCAAATATGTTGCCAAGTTTCATAAATTACTTCTGACATGGGACCTTTTCGCGTTGTGAATACCGCATATGTAGCGGCAGATATTGTTAAGGATGTCATATTTTCAGGAATTTCTTCTAATGATGAGACAGGCATGCCTATTGTATACGTATATGTACCCGTTTCATCGGACTCATAGTTTGAATAAAACGCTAAAGTTTTTGTTGTTTGTTGATTCGGAATTTGATTCATAATTTGTTCTTTATAGTAGTGATTCCATAATTGAGGGATCTTTCCGTCAGTGGATGATTCTTTTTCATTTGTCGTTGTAGTAGAAACGCCGATTGCTTGAAAAGCTTCTTTTTTTACGATAATAGGTTCTTGCATTGGTAAACCCTCCTCTTTTGTAGGAACATACGTTCTCTTCAAGTGTAACATATTTTTTGGGAAAAAGTATTATTTTTTTAGAAGAGATATAACTGAAAGCAAAAGGACATATGTAAAGGAGCAGTTCATTAGAAATGAGAATAAAAAAGCACAATTTCTTTTGTAGAAATTGTGCTTTTTATCATACTTATAAATTAAAACATACTTGAACTATGCATTGGTTGAAGTTTTGCACTTGGATCGAAGTAAGCTTTTGCATTGTTTACAGCAGTCGGTGCTTCACCGAAGCCGCAAGCAATTAGTTTTACTTTTCCTTCATATGTACAAATGTCACCAGCTGCGTATATGCCAGGAATATTTGTTTCCATTTTCGAGTTAACGACGATACTGTTCTTTTGAATGTCTAAGCCCCAGTTTTTTATTGGGCCAAGAGAAGAAACGAAACCGTAGTTTACGATAACATCATCAACATCAATGACAACTTTCTCTTCTGTTTTCACATGTTGTAAAACGACTTGTTCAATTTTGTCATCACCAATTAGTTCAACTGGAATGTATGGTGTTTTTACTTCTGCACGAGAATTCATTAAATTTTCTACACTATGCTCGTGTGCACGGAATTTATCACGACGATGAATGATTGAAACCTGTTCAGTGATTGGTTCTAACATCATAGTCCAGTCTACTGCGGAATCACCGCCACCAAATACAACGACACGTTTTCCTGCAAATTTATTCATATCATCAACGAAGTAATGTAAATTTTTCTTTTCATATTTTTCTACACCATCTAATTCTAAGCGGCGAGGTTGGAAAGCTCCGTTACCAGCTGTAATAATGACAGATTTAGAATAGTGGGTTTGTTTATTTGTTACTAATTTAAATATACCGTCAGCTTGCTTTTCAAGTGTATCAACAGCCTCTTCTAAGCAAACGGTTGAATCAAATTTTTTCATTTGCTCTTTTAAGTTATCAACTAGCTCTTGTGCACGCACTTTTGGGAAGCCAGCTACGTCATAAATATATTTTTCAGGATATAGTGCAGATAATTGACCACCAAGTTGTGGTAAGCTTTCGATAATTTTCACACTTGCTTGTCTCATTCCACCATAAAATGCTGTAAATAGTCCTGTTGGACCACCACCAATAATCGTTATGTCGTAAACTTCTTGATTTTCTGTCACTTTCATTCCCCCTATAGATGGAAATTTGATATTGATTTCATATATTGTTCATATGTACACGAAAATCCTGCAAATGATGATACTTTCAAATAAATGATAGCATATTTCAGTTTAGAATACTCTTGAAAACGACTGAATTATAAGTAAGTTTGTGCATAGATACTTCCGGAATGTATAAAATATAGCAAAAGGAAAATACATGAAAAAAAGGCTTAAAAACCCTTGAAAACGCTATGTTATTTTAAAATATTGATAATTCTCTAGGTGCTTGAATTATGGAATGAAACCGACTAAGATAGGAAAGTATTATGTTAATTTTTTATGACAAATTTCGTACGATTTTTTGACTGCGTTTTGTTATGATAAAGAATGTGATGAATTCCACATTCTTGACAAATATAGTGTGTAACACTTTGGTATTATTTTTCATTACTATTATATAAAGAAAAGGGTTGTGATTTGGTGAAGACTCCAAAAATCGTAGTTTTAGGTGCAGGTTATGGTGGGATGATTACGACTGTTCGTCTGCAAAAAACATTATCTGTAAGTGAAGCTGAAATTACGTTAGTAAACAACAACAGCTATCACTACCAAGCGACTTGGTTACATGAAAGCGCAGCTGGTACATTACATCACGATAAAATCCGTCTAGACATTGAAGACGTTATCGATACAAATAAAGTAAACTTTGTGCAAGATACAGTTGTAGAAATTAAAGCAGCTGAAAAACGCGTTATCTTAAAAAATGGTGAGTTAGAGTATGATTACTTAGTAATCGGTCTTGGTTTCGAATCAGAAACATTTGGCATTAAAGGATTGAAAGAGCATGCATTCTCTATCACTAACATTAATGCGACTCGTCAAATTCGCGATCATATGGAATACAAGTTCTCTCAATATGTGACTGAAAAACGCGATGAGTTAGTAACAATCGTTGTTGGTGGCGCAGGATTTACAGGTATCGAGTACGTGGGTGAGCTTGCAAACCGTATTCCTGAACTTTGCAAAGAGTACGATGTTCCACGTGAAAAAGCACGTATCATCTGTGTAGAAGCTGCTCCAACAGCACTTCCTGGTTTCGATCCAGAACTAGTGGAATACGCTGTAAAACAATTAGAGAAAAAAGGTGTAGAATTCCGCATCGGTACAGCGATTAAAGAAGCAACTGCAGAAGGTATTATCGTTGCAAACGGAGACGATTCTGAATTGCTTAAGTCTGAAACTGTAGTTTGGGCTGCGGGTGTTCGCGGTAACGGTATTGTGGAAGAGTCTGGCTTCGAAGCAATGCGCGGGCGTATTAAAGTTGATGAGTTTATGCACGCTCCAGGTCATGAAGATGTATTCATGGTTGGTGACGCAGCGTTAATCATCAATGAAGAAATTAACCGTCCATACCCACCGACAGCACAGATTGCAATTCAACAAGGTTACAACATTGCACATAACTTATCTGTATTAGTTCGTGGTAAAGGCGAAATGAAAAAATTCGTATTCGATAATAAAGGATCTGTATGTTCATTAGGTCATGACGATGCAATGGGCGTTGTTATGGGTAAAAAGTTAACAGGTTGGAAAGCTTCCTTTATGAAGAAAGTAATCGATAACCGTTACTTATTCTTACTTGGTGGACCTTTATTAGTTCTTAAAAAAGGTAAATTAAAGTTCTTTTAATATATAGTAGAAAAAAGCAGAAACGGCTATGAGCTGTTTCTGCTTTTTTCATATGAAAAATATAGTATAATATATAAAAAAGAATGAATATTCTGTCCGTTTTAATGAAGGGGGTTACACCATGGGGAAGCGAGGGAAAGTGTGGTTGGCTGTAAGCGGTTTAGTGGCCACGAAAGATGGCAGATGGCTATTCGTAAAGAAAAAATATGGTGGATTGAAAGGGAAATGGTCTTTACCAGCAGGTTTCGTAAATGAAGGTGAGACTATTGATGAAGCTGTGAAACGTGAAATTTTAGAAGAGACGGGTATTGTTGCACATGTAAAAGGGGTTATAGGTATTCGTTCGGGTGTGATTCGTAATGAAATTAGTGATAATATGATTATTTTTCTTTTAGAACCAGAAGGAGAAGAAGTTATTGTGCAGGAGAAGGAATTGTCTGAAGTAGCCTTTTTACATCCGAAAGATATTGCAGATGATCAAAACACTTCTGTGTTAATTAAATATTTATTAGAAGGAAAAACAGAGTCACCTCTTGAGATGGACACAACATTAAATCCAGGAGAACAATTTGGATATACAGCGTATCATGTGTTTACTGCTGGAGTGAAGGAGAGGGAGAAGAAGTGAGTATACCGGTACTACTTATTTCAATGATGTTGTTTTTTATTTTGTTTTTTGGAATTGGATTTTTACTCAACATGATTTTGCGAGCTACTTGGGTAATGGTTGTTATTTATCCAATCATTTGTATGCTCATCATTAATAAAACGAGTATTTGGGAGTATTTTTCAAAGCCGAAAGAAACGTTTTCTTCATTTGGGACAAGTGTATCGCATTTAGGACAAGCGGATCTCTTTATTTTATCGACTGGGTTAGTAGGAGCAATACTAGCAGGAGTTATAATAAAAAAACTTCGAAAAAGTGGTTATCAAATGTTTTAATCTCCAATTTATTTGGAGATTTTTTTTGCATATTTCTTTATCGTATAGGGAATGATTAACGATGAAGGAGTGTGGAATATAAAAATGTTAAAACGATATTGTATTCGCATTATGATGACTTGTTTACTTGTAACCGCATTATGCGTAACATGGAAGGCTTTCACAGGAGTTTCTTTGTTAGAGATTATAAAAACATATGAAGAAAAGAATGCACAGCAAGTACATGCAGCAGAAGTCGAAAGAAAAGTTGTTCCGAGTAAAGAAGTGATAAATGCTTTAGAACAGGCAAATGACTGGTCTAAATATCGTGTCATGGAAATGACAGCAACCGGTTATACATCAGGTATTGAGTCAACTGGTAAGAGACCGGGACATCCAGAGTATGGTATTACATATTCAGGTGTAAAAGCGAAACGGGATTTATATTCTACAATCGCAGCTGATTTACGCGTATTCCCAATTGGAACAATTCTTTTTGTACCAGGTTACGGGTATGGAGTTGTAGCCGATAAGGGCGGAGCTATAAAAGGAAACCGAATTGATTTGTATTATGATACGGTTAAGGATGTTTATAGCCAATGGGGTAAGAAAAAAGTAAACGTATATGTAGTGAAAATGGGAAATGGTAAGTTTACAGAAGAACAGCTAACGATGTTAAACCAAGATGAAACAATGCAAGTGTTCCGAGGACAATATTTGAAACAAAGATAGTCTAGTGATAGTAACACTAGACTTTTTTTATTGTCTTATTCCACAATATAGGAAAGTGGGGTGGAGAGAGTGGACGATTATCCCTTAGCGTACTGCGCGTTTTTTGTGAAGTATAATGAAGGAGATTATTATACGTGTCATGATTTATTCAAGAGTCCCGTATGAAAAAATACACGATTTACCAGTATTACCGGAGCTTATTCTATATATGAAATGAGAGAAGTTAGAATTGTCGCATTTTAGAAAAAATACAGTTATAATAAAAATAGAGAAAACTAGGGGGGTCTGAACATGTTTCAAGTACAAAAAGAATTAGCAAGCCATGAAGCAGTCATTGTAGCCTTATTTGCAGAAGATCAAATGAGCAGTTTTGTACAAGAACTGGACAAAGCATTTGAAGGACAATTACAAGTTTTATTAGAAGAGAAAGAACTTTCTACGAAGAAAAAAGCCATTTCAAAAGTACATAGTTTAGGAAAAACAGAAGTGAAGCGTTACTATTTTGTTGGTTTAGGTAAGAAAGAATCATACACAACAGAAACGTTACGTGCTGCTCTTAGCAAAGCATTTAAATCGTTACAATCGGCAAAAGTACAAGATGTAGCCATCTTACTTGATTCTTTTGTAACAGATAAATTAGACGCAATCGACGTTGCACATATTGCAGCTGAAGTATACTGCCTTGGGACATACGGATTACAAACATATAAAACAGATAAAAAAGAAAGTGTAGAGCTAGAGAAGTTTACAGCTATTACAGCAGAAGATGCGAAAGAAATTGAAGCTGCTTTAACAGTTGGGTATGTACATGGACGTGCAACAAATTCAGCTCGTACACTTGTAAACATGCCGCCAAACGTATTAACAGCGACAAAGCTTGCAGAATATGCAGTTGAATTAGCTGAGAAATACGATATGGATTATAAAGTTCTTGAAAAAGAAGAAATGGAAGAGCTTGGTATGGGTGCATTACTTGCAGTAAACCAAGGTTCCACAGAGCCACCAAAAATGATCGCTCTTATTTATAAAGGAAAAGAAGAGTGGACGGATGTAATTGGATTCGTTGGAAAAGGGATTACATATGATACAGGTGGTTACTCATTAAAACCACGTGAAGGTATGGTCGGGATGAAAGGTGACATGGGTGGTGCTGCAGCTGTTCTTGGCGCGATGGAAATTATCGGTGAACTTCGCCCAGAGCAAAATGTAATTGCTGTTATTCCATCAACTGATAACGTTGTAAGTGGAACAGCATTTAAGCCAGATGATGTCATTACATCTATGAGTGGAAAAACGATTGAAGTATTAAATACGGATGCAGAAGGTCGTCTAGCGTTAGCGGATGGTATTACGTATGCGAAGAAACTTGGTGCAAACTATCTTGTTGATGTTGCAACATTAACAGGTGGTGTTATCGTTGCACTTGGAAATCATACAACGGGCGCAATGACAAATAATGAAGTATTGTTTGAACAAGTGTTAGAAGCATCTATGGAAACAGATGAGCCAATTTGGCAATTACCGATTTTTGAACGTGATAAAGAAAGAGTTCGAAACAGTAAATTTGCTGATTTAAATAATTCACCAGGTCGTGAAGGACATGCGGTTATGGCAGGTACATTCCTTGGTGAATTTGCAGAAGAAACACCGTGGGTTCATTTAGATATTGCTGGAACATCTGAAACAAAAGGTGCACATGATTTAGGGCCGGCTGGAGCAACAGGTGCAATGGTTCGTACACTTGCAACACTTGTTGAGCGTTTTGGAGAAGAATAAGGAAGCATGAAAAAGCTGTCCGAGAAGGTCGTTACGTATTGACCTTTTTATGACAGCTTTTTTTGATTGTTACAGCCAGCGATCCAAAAGTTTTTGCCACATAGGATTTGGAATAACTAAGCGTTCTTGATCATCATGCTGCATGTTTGGTGAAAGTTGATGTTCTTCACCTTTTTCAATTTTTTAATCCAATCTGGCTTTATAAGAAGTTCTTTTACAATGGAAAGTAAAGGAATGCCATATTGTAAATTTTTTAGTGCATCATCAGCCATTTGAATGGCACCAACACCAATTAATGGCATGCGATTTCAAAGTTTTCATAAAGAAATTGTATATAAAGTACCGTTTAAAGCAAAAGATGTACGGCCTGTTTCTTCAGAGACGACTAATATGAGTGAATCGCTTTTTTCTGATAAGCCAATTGCAGCCCGATGACGTGTTCCTAGCTCAGAATCAATCTCTGTATTTTTTGTTAATGGAAGAATGTTTGCAGCGGAGACGATATGATTATTTTTAATAAGAACAGCTCCGTCGTGAAGAGGGTTACCAGGATAGAAGATTGATTCAAGTAGTGGAACAGTCAAGTACGCATTAAGTTTCGTTCCAGTTTGAATAAAAGGATCAGGTGCATCATTTCTTTCCACAACAATGAGAGCTCCGTGTTTTCGATCACTTAAATGCTGAACAGCTGCTGTGATGAAATTAGAGCTTTCGGTATAAGGTGATAAATATGTTTGAATATAGTATGTAGCCGCTAAAGTTTGTACGTCTGTTAACATATGATGAATATCTTCCATTTTGCATAAAATACACTCATCTTCTTTATCGATAGCTTGTTTCATGTTAGATAATTCTTTTTCAACAAGTTCAATCATCTGTTTTGTTTTTGTTTTGAGCTCTTCTGACAAGCCCCATTCTTGCATAATCCTCATTCCCTTTGATGGAGTATTTACCAATAGTGTATACAAATACTTATAGTAAAATCCTGCTAGACTTTAAAAAATATTGAGATACAGGTTGTTTTTTTCATATAATGAAGTTATGACATGCGAGAGGAGATAGGAGAATGGATTGGAAACAAGAATATAGTCGCTGGCTTTCATATGCAAACTTAGATACAGAATTAAAAGAACAGCTAGAAAACATGAAACAAGATGAGAAGAAGATTGAGGATAGCTTCTATAAAAATTTAGAATTCGGTACAGGTGGTATGCGTGGTGAACTTGGTGCTGGTACGAACCGTTTAAATGTGTATACAGTTCGTAAGGCAACGAAAGGGTTAGCGCATTTTATTGAAAAATTAGGTGAAGAAGCGAAGAAACGCGGTGTTGTTGTAGCGTATGATTCTCGTCATAAATCACCTGAATTTGCAATGGAAGTAGCTGCTACACTTGGTGCCCAAGGCATCACAACATATGTGTTTGAAAGCTTACGCCCAACGCCAGTGCTTTCTTTTGCAGTTCGTCATTTACATACAGTAAGTGGAATCGTTCTTACAGCAAGTCATAATCCACCTGAATATAACGGTTATAAAGTATATGGTGAAGATGGTGGACAATTGCCTCCAAAAGAAGCAGACGAGTTAATTAGCTACGTAAATGCAGTAGAAGATGAATTAACAGTTGAAGTTGCTGATGTGGAGCCATTGAAAGCAGATGGTTTATTACATATCATTGGACAAGAAGTAGATGATGCATATGCAGCAGAATTGAACAATGTCATTATTAATAAAGAAATGGTACAAAAGGTTGGTAAAGATTTAAAAATCGTCTTTACACCATTACACGGAACATCAAATATTTCTGTGCGCCGTGGTTTAGAGGAAATCGGATTTACTGATGTAACAGTTGTAAAAGAGCAAGAGTTACCAGATCCAAACTTCTCTACAGTAAAATCACCCAACCCAGAAGAGCATGCAGCATTTGAACTTGCAATTCGTGATGGTGAAAAAGTAGGAGCGGACGTGTTAATCGCAACAGATCCAGATGCAGACCGCCTTGGCGTAGCAGTTCGTAATCATGATGGTGAATTCCAAGTGTTAACTGGTAACCAAACAGGTGCGTTAATGCTTGATTACTTATTATCGCAAAAGAAACAAAACGGAACGCTTCCAGAGAACGGTGTTGTCCTAAAAACAATCGTAACTTCTGAAATCGGTCGTACAATTGCGAAAGCGTACGGTTTAGATACAGTGGATACACTAACTGGATTTAAGTTTATCGGCGAGAAGATTAAGCAATACGAAGAAAGTGGACAATATGAATTCCAATTCGGTTATGAAGAAAGCTACGGTTATTTAATCCATCCATTCTGCCGTGATAAAGATGCAGTTCAATCTGTATTATTTGCATGTGAAGTAGCAGCGTATTATAAATCACAAGGCAAAACGTTATACGATGGTTTATTAGAAGTATTTAAGAAGTACGGTTTCTTCCGTGAGGATCTTGTATCGTTAACGTTAAAAGGAAAAGATGGCGCTGAGAATATTCAAGAGATGATGGCAACATTCCGCGAAAATCCGCCAAAAGAAGTAGCTGGTTTAACAGTGACTTCAGTTGAGGATTATAAAGCAAGTGTAATTACATCCCTAAAAGATGGGAGTAAGGAAGAGATTCACTTACCGAAATCAAATGTGTTAAAATATCAATTAGTAGACGGTTCTTGGTTCTGCTTACGTCCATCCGGAACAGAGCCGAAAATCAAGTTTTACTTTGGTGTGAAAGATGATTCCTTACAAAATAGTGAACAAAAGTTACTTACTATTAAAGAAGATATTATGAATCGTTTATAATAGAATAGAGTACTGCTAAAGGGAAAAGAGGAGAACGGAGAACGGCCTCCTCTTTTCTTATAGTTAGAAGAATATATTGTCTATATGATTAGTAAGAGCAGATTTCATAATTTTGCACCATACAATAAAGTTGATTTGAGAATTAAACAAAAAGAGAGGGTATTTGTGATGAAAAAAGTAAGAAAAGCAATTATTCCTGCAGCTGGATTAGGAACACGCTTTTTACCAGCAACGAAAGCAATGCCGAAAGAAATGCTTCCGATTGTAGATAAACCAACAATTCAATACATTATAGAAGAAGCGGTAAAATCAGGTATTGAAGATATTATTATCGTTACAGGTAAAGGAAAGCGCTCTATCGAAGATCATTTTGATAATGCATTTGAATTAGAACAAAACTTATTAGAGAAGAAAAAATATGAATTGCTTGAGAAAGTACAAGCTCCTTCTAAAATGGTAGATATTCATTATATTCGTCAAAAAGAGCCAAAAGGATTAGGTCATGCTGTTTGGTGTGCACGTAAATTTATTGGTGATGAACCATTTGCTGTTTTATTAGGTGATGATATCGTTCAAGCTGAAAAACCATGTTTACGTCAATTAATGGACGAGTATGATAAAACACTTTCTTCTGTTATTGGTGTACAAACTGTTCCAGAAACAGAAACGCATCGTTACGGAATTATTGACCCATTAGAGCAAGAAGGACGTCGTTATCAAGTTCGTAACTTCGTTGAGAAACCAGTACAAGGTACTGCACCTTCAAACTTAGCAATTATGGGACGTTACATTTTAACGCCTGAAATTTTTATGTTCTTAGAACAGCAACAAGTTGGAGCAGGCGGCGAAATTCAATTAACGGATGCAATCCAAAGCTTAAATGAAATTCAACGTGTATTTGCGTATGATTTCGAAGGAAAGCGTTATGACGTTGGTGAAAAATTAGGATTCGTTCAAACAACAATTGAGATGGCATTGCAGCACGAGGAATTACGTGATGATATGCTTGTAATGATGAAGAAAATTTTAGAAGAGCAAATGAATCAAGAGTCTTAATATAATAAAAAGGAGTTGTTCCTATTGGAACAACTCCTTTTTATTATGAAATCGTCGAATGAGAATGTTGATAAGCTGAACGACGTACTGCATAGTATATCCGAGGTGCGATGATAGCCCCGATTATTGTAAAAACAATATCTTTAACTGCGAACCACATCATAATCATCCAAGCTGCTTTATAACTCATATTACCGCCCATGAAAATATTGACTGCCGCATACATGTAAGTAGTACCGATAATATACGTTAAAATAATCCCTGTGAACGAAGCAATTGCAAAGGTGCTGAACTTCGGTTTTTCTTTCTGTTCTACTAGTTTTCCTGATATGTAAGCAACAATAATGAATGCGATAATAAAGCCACCAGTAGGATCTAAAAGTGCACCAAATCCAGCTTTGAAGTTTGCGAAAATCGGTGCGCCGGCTACTCCAACAAGCATATAAACAGTCATTGCTAATGCACCAAGTCTACTTCCGAGAAGAAGACCTGCTAAAATCGCGAAAAATGGTTGCATAGATAACGGAACGCCGGCTATTTGTAAAAATGGCGCCCAAGATACGATGTTTGCACCAATGGCCATAAGAGCAACGAACATGGCAGCTAGTGCTAAATCTAAAACATGTAATCTCTTCATATTGTTAACCTCCTGTTGTTGTGTGGTTAACAATATCGTAGCCAATATGTTTATCTATTGTCAATTAAAATATTTTGATAAGTAGGCTTTAAGTACTCTCTTAGCAATGTGTATGGAATTCGAAATTGTGGAATCCCACTTGAATAAGGGGCAATTTCATATAATGAGAAATAAATAACGAGATGGTCGGCCTCCAAAAAGTAGTGGAACTTCTTTGTACTCATTACTTTTTCAGCTGCGTCCGGAAAATAGATACTTTCATTTTGTTTAATTTGTCTCACGATTTCTGTATGAATCACTTTTTTATAAGCGTCCTCTTTCTGAAATAAATCATCTAAACGCAATAATTTTTTCTCATTTAAATCGAATGTATTTGCTTTCCACGTATAGAGCCCGTGTGCACCGCCCGTATATTGATAATAATTCACATATAAGCTAATTAAGGGGGATTTTTGTAAAGTTATTTTATAGTCGACATTTGCAACATATGGGTGGAAAGGTGTGCTAGATCCTTCAGTTTCTTTATAGTATTTCTTTGCTTCTTTTTCTAATTTTGTTTTAAAACGATCTGTAGAGTTTTTGTAGTAGGAGTTGAGTTTATTTTGGAATTTTGAATCAGAAAAATTGTGAAAAGAAGGCCTGTTAATTTGATATTCTAAATAAGGTTTCTTACCTTTTTGCGTAACAGTCTTAATATCTATTGTCAGGTTAGAAGCTTTGGCTGCACTCGTACAATTTGGTACAATAGTCAGCAAGGAGAACATAAGCAAGAGTATACAAAATTTCTGTTTCATCTAGGTGAAACCTCCTTATATAAGTGTTATGGATAGTTTGGAAATAATTAGTAAAATTATACATTTAATTCAAGGTGAGGAGAAGGAGGAAGCACGATGTCAAAAACATTAATGGATTCACTCGGAATTGAGCTGTTAGAAATGACGGAAGATAAGGTAGTTGCTACGATGCCGGTAGATGGACGTACGCATCAACCGTTCGGATTTTTACATGGTGGTGCATCCGTTGCATTAGCAGAAACTGTAGCAAGTGTTGGCTCATACAATTTAATCGACCAAGAAAAATGTATCTGTTTCGGTCTAGAAATTAACGCAAACCATATTCGTTCGAAAAAGGATGGAATAGTAACAGCAATCGGAACACCAATACATAGAGGCCAAGCAACAATGGTTTGGGATATACGCATCATTGATGAAAATGACGATTTACTATGCATATCAAGATGCACAGTAGCGATTAAAGAAAAACGTGAAAAATAAAAAAGAGGCGGCTCTAATGAGCAGCCTCTTTTTTTTATAATTAGAACTGGATTTTCTTCTCTAAGAAACCTTTTAATTCGCTAATTGGCATACGAACTTGTTCCATTGTGTCACGGTCACGTACTGTAACAGCTTTGTCTTCAACTGAGTCGAAGTCGTATGTGATACAGAATGGTGTACCGATTTCGTCTTGACGACGGTAACGTTTACCGATAGAACCAGTTTCATCAAAGTCTACCATGAAGTCTTTCGCTAGTTCTGCGAATACTTCCGTAGCACCTTCAGATAGCTTTTTAGATAATGGTAAGATTGCTGCTTTGTATGGTGCTAAAGCAGGGTGGAAACGAAGAACTGTACGAGAATCGTTTTCTAATTGCTCTTCTTCATATGCATCACATAGGAATGCTAATGTGACACGGTCTGCACCTAAAGATGGCTCGATGCAGTATGGCACGTAACGCTCATTCGTTTGTGGATCAATATAGTTAAAGTCTTCGTTAGAGTGTTCCATGTGACGTTTTAAATCGAAGTCTGTACGAGATGCCACGCCCCAAAGTTCGCCCCAACCGAATGGGAATTTGAACTCAATATCAGTTGTTGCGTTACTGTAGTGAGATAATTCCTCTTCACCGTGGTCACGAAGACGCATGCTTTCTTCGTTCATACCAAGTGAAAGTAACCAGTTTTTACAAGTTTCACGCCAGAATGCGAACCACTCTAAATCTTCACCAGGCTTACAGAAGAATTCAAGTTCCATTTGTTCGAATTCACGCGTACGGAATGTGAAGTTACCAGGTGTGATTTCGTTACGGAAACTTTTACCGATTTGGCCAATACCAAATGGAAGTTTTTTACGCATAGAGCGTTGTACGTTTTTAAAGTTTACGAAAATACCTTGTGCTGTTTCAGGACGAAGGAAGATTTCGTTTGTGCTAGATTCTGTAACACCTTGGAATGTTTTGAACATTAAGTTGAACTGACGGATTTCCGTAAATTCTTCGCTACCGCAATCTGGGCATTTTACTTCATGTTCTTTCATTAAGTCAGCCATTTGGTCGAAAGTAAGACCGTCAACGATCATTTCGATACCTTTTACATCTAATGCATCTTCAATTAATTTGTCAGCACGGTGACGAGCTTTACATTTTTTACAGTCGATCATTGGGTCATTAAAGTTACCAACGTGACCAGAAGCGATCCAAGTTTTTGGGTTCATTAAGATAGCTGCATCTAAACCAACATTGTATGGAGATTCTTGAATGAATTTTTTCCACCAAGCTCTTTTAACGTTATTTTTTAATTCGATTCCAAGTGGACCGTAATCCCAAGTATTTGCAAGACCACCATAAATTTCAGAACCAGGGAAAACAAAACCGCGGTGTTTCGCTAAGTTTACAACTTGTTCCATTGAATACATAATAAAATCCTCCTTTTGAAAGTTAACGTATTGGCGATGACAGGGTACTTGTGAAGCGAGAGAGTAAGTGAGCAAGGTGATATCTAGAATAGTTGGTCATTGGACTTCCCATTCTGAGCAAGCCGCTTCTGCTTTTAAGTGGTATCTAGCTCCAGTGGCTAAAATGTTCGGTGGCTTCGCTTCTTCCGCCGAGGCAAAAAGCGTCTCTATGTCAGAAGCTCCATCCCCCTCACATTTTGAACGAGCCGCTTCTGCTTTTAAATACAAAAAAGCTCGTCTCTAGGCAATCATGCCTAGGGACGAGCTTGTATATACCCGCGGTTCCACCCTAGTTGATGCACGCACGCGCACATCCACTTTATCACGTATTGCTCGAGACTGCCGTTTCCTTGCGTGTTCAGGCTTTCACTATCCCCAAATCGCTTTTTGTGCAAGTACTTATAAGTCCGTCATCGCTACTTATATTTAATAATAATGACCATATTCTATCACGTTCTTTTTTAAATCACAATAGAGGAACGTGAGTATCTATGATAGAGTCTCGCCCATTTTTTCGAACTTTATTCCATAGAATTGCTTAATATGCTTAATTGCTTCGCGTCTGCTTAATGGAGCAAGCTCATTGTTTTGAATGTATTCCCATACTATATCTGGCTTTGTTTTCGCATATTCACGAAGTACCCAGCCAATTGCCTTTTGGATGAAAAATTCTTTTGATGATTTAAGTTGTCCGATAATCCAGAAAAGGAGGTCCTCATCCATTTGTTGTTTATATTTCAGTTGGAATAATATGGTGGAACGTTGTAACCAAATGTTTTCTGATGCAATCCATTTTGGAATATAAGCCGAAATCAATTCGGGATGTTTTAAGAAGATACCTCCTAAAAATGTAGGGACGATGCCATCAACAGAATCCCACCAAGATTTTGTTACAATGAGTTCTTCTAAAAATGGGATGTGAGTTGCATCTAAATGCTTTTTATATTTTTGCAATATATCGAGCGCCACAGCTTGAAATTCGCGTTCTGGTAAATCCCAAAGTTCACGTATGATAATCGGAAAATCTTCTTTAGATGGAAGAGGATGTAATTGGATGACTTCTCGTAATAGCTGACGTCTTTCTGGACTTTGAATGCCGAGAAATGAAAAATGATTCTTCATATAACGAGCCATTGGTTCTGCTTTTTCAGGATTTTTATGCGCTATAAAATGTTCTTGAAGTGCTTTTACAAATGGGTGCATAAATACGTTCTCCTTTCTTGGATCTTCTCATATTATACAGAGAATTTCTATGAATTTAAAAACATAACTTGTGGGTAAATGAAATATGTTGAGAATAGGGAGGAGAGGATAAGATGGAAGATCAAGGCGTATTAGCTGGTTTTTTTGCTCTTAGTTTTGCGTTTGTTCTTGTTATTTTAATTTGGGCAATCATTTCGTATTTATTAACGGCTTTTGCACTGTATACAATGGCAAAAAATAATGGTGCGACTGACGGTGTTCTCGCTTTTATTCCGTTTTTAAATAGTAAGACGTGGGGAGATTTAGCAAAAGATAAGCTGCCGAGCTTCTTACAAGAAGAAGCAGGGTGGAAAGTATTCGGGATATATGTGGCATGCTTCATTTTTAATTTCGTTCCAATTATAAGTTTGTTAGCGACGGGTGTATCAATTGTTTTGTCTATTTATCTCATATACGCTATTTTAGAAAGATACGGAACAAATGCAGTGTTATTTACGATTATTCATGTAATTACATGTTCTGTTTTCTTACCGATCCATTTGTTCATTATTCGGAATGAGCCAGTGAAATATAACGAGTAGCTATGTCGGATTTTGTCTGATGGTCGATATATTCGGAGGGTATCTTGCGGGGTATACTGAGGGAGTAGCGAATCACTATATAAAAAAGCGCCTTGTTTTAGCAGGGCGCTTTTTTACTACATAAGGTAACGTAAGTAAATATAAATATGGGAAATGATTAATGAAACGATCATAATTGGGAAACCGACTTTTAGGAATTCCATGTAACTAAATTTATGTCCTTCACGGTTTGCAATTCCGGCTACGATTACGTTAGCTGAAGCTCCAATTAATGTTCCGTTTCCACCTAGACAAGCTCCTAGTGCTAATGCCCACCATAGTACGTCGATTTGTGCGTCAGAAGGTGATAGACCAAGGCCAACTGCCATATCGTTAATAAGTGGGATCATTGTTGCAACGAACGGGATGTTATCGATTGTTGCTGATGCAATACCAGATACCCATAAAATAAGGACAGATGCGTAAGAAATATCTCCGCCTGTTAAACCAACTACTTTTTGAGCTAACATTTTAATAAGTCCGATATCAATAAGGCCACCCACGAGTACGAATAGTCCCGCGAAGAAGAAGATTGTCACCCACTCTACACTAGCGAATACGTCTTCAATTTCATGTTCTTTCACACCGATTAACATAAGTACAGTAGCACCTGTTAAGGCGATTACAGCTGCATCAATATGGAAAATAGAATGAGTCATGAAACCTAAAATAGTAAGTCCAAGTACTGTTAAAGATTTTTTCATTAATACAGGATCTTTAATGTATTGTTTTTCATCTAAACTCATTAGTTTTTTTACTTGTACAGGATCAGCAATTAATTGCTTACGGTACATGAAGTAAAGCATTGTCGCTGTAACAGCAATAATAATAATTACGATAGGTGCTAAGTTGAATAAGAAAGCATTGAAGTCTAAATGCTTGTTTGCAGAACCAATCATAATATTTGGTGGATCACCGATTAATGTCGCAGTTCCGCCGATATTTGAAAAAATAATTTCGGAAAGTAAATATGGAACAGGATTTACTTGTAAGATGCGCGTAATAGATAAAGTAACTGGAACAACAAGAAGCACTGTTGTAACGTTATCTAAAAATGCGGAGCCAAGCGCGGTAAGCAAAGAAAGTGAAATTAAAATTTTAATTGGATTTCCTTGTGCTTGTTTAGCTGCTTTAATGGCAACGTATTGGAATACACCTGACTTACTCGTAATATTTACTAAAATCATCATACCGATGAGGAGTGTAATCGTTCCCCATTCAATATGTTTCGTAAAAGCGTTGTGTAAGTCAACGACACCGACAATTACCATGAGTGCTGCACCGAGAAGTGCAATGACAGCGCGGTTTATTTTTTCTGAAATGATAATGGCATATGTAATTAAAAAGGCTGCGATAGCGAAATAATACTGCCAGTTTGCGATTTCTTGCGTTGTTTCGTGCAAAAATCCCATCTCCTTTCGGTTACTTTTCTAGTGTGTCAAAAAAATCTAGAAGAAACACACATAACGTCATTATAAAGTAGAAAAATGGCGTATGTAAATGAAAGGGATTATTTTGTCATATTTTCTGTACGCTTCATTTTTTCTCATTTTTAAAAATATTTGCGGGTATTTGACATATACATAAGATACATCCAATCTGAATGTTTAAAACGGAATCAGCATTCGAGTTTGTTCGTGTAGGACTGCCAAATAGAAAGGAATGAAAATAGACAAAATGATAAGGAAGGGATCGTATGGATGAACAACGATTTTTGTTTTTAGACTTTGAGTTTACGATGCCGCAGCATCGTAAAAAACCAAAAGGTTTCTTTCCAGAGATTATTGAAGTTGGACTCGTGTCAGTTATTGGTTGTGTAGTGGAAGATACGTATTCATCCCATGTAAGACCAGAAACTTTTCCGTCTTTAACAGACAGATGCAAAAAGTTTTTAGGAATTAAACAAGAAGTGGTAGACGGAGGGATTTCTTTTCTTGAACTTGTCGAGAAACTTGTTCAATATGAAAAAAAGTGCAAACCGACAATTGTAACGTGGGGAAATATGGATATGAAAGTATTAAAGCATAATTGCAACGTAGCAGGTGTGGAATTTCCGTTTTCGGGACAATGTCGTGATTTATCGCTTGAATATAAGCGATTCTTTGGAGAAAGAAATCAAACAGGATTGTGGAAAGCAATTGAGGCATATGGAAAAGTAGGAACAGGGAAGCATCATTGCGCGCTTGATGATGCAATGACAACATATAATATTTTTAAGTTGGTAGAAAAAGATAAAGAGTATTTAGTAAAGCCAGCTCCGCCGACGCTTGGAGAACTTGTTGATTTCTCAAAGGTGTTAAAGAAAGTGAGTACACAGTAACGACCAAATTGCACAGCATGTAATTTGGTCGTTTTGTTTTTTAGAGCTTATAATCTTGTTTTAATTGCTCTAGCGTTTCTAAACTACGCTGTGCAAAAGGTGAAGCATCTTCTGAAAATGAATTCATTTGTGTTTCTAATGCGGATTTCAGTGACTCTTTATAATCAGGAATATTGCCTTCATATTTTTTTACCATTTGCTCTGGAATATTTGTTTGTTCACGAAAAGCTAAAGCACGTCTTTCATGGAAAAATGGTACATCAGCTTGTTTTACATTATGTAAGTCACCTTGCACCGGATGTTTTAAAACAGCTAATACTTTTACAACGTAGCTTCCAGGACGACTATTTGTAATTTCACCGATATATTTTCCGGTTTTATAAATACCAGTAACGATTTCGCCAATTTCAAATGTTTCTCTCATATTTTTTCACCTCAAGTTTATAGTAAGGAAAGAGCTGGGAAGAGTCAAAGAAATCATGTGCTGTCGGAATGTCCTTGAGAATAAGCATATGTTCAACTATAATTTAAAATGATATGACAGAAAATTCTGAAGTGTAATAGAGTATTGTTTTGATAACTTCCCCAATAAGGAGTGTTCCATATGATGCCTTTATATTTTCCAGAGGATAAGACAGAATATATTATTCCAGGGATTGTTTGTGTTTTGTTTATAATTGGTGCGATTGCTACGTGGCGTATGTTTATTCGCGTATCAAAACGAGAAGCGGAGCAATTACAGAAAGTAGAAGAGAAGCTTTTAGCTGAAAAGAAACACTAGCTTATTTTTGTATGTTTCCCTCTATGCTCGGACAATCTAAGGGCAGTATGTATTTTGGAGGGAATGGAATGAAAAAACAGCTTTTATTCAGTTGTTGTTTACTATTTCTCATAACAGGCTGTGACCGAGGAAAACCGAAAGAAATTGATGTGAAATTACATAATGCTGCAGGCGATGAAGTTGGAACTGCAAAAGTAGCTCAACAAACGAGTGGAGTAAAAATAACTATTAAAGCTGAAGGATTTACGCCAGGTGCACATGGATTACATGTACATGAAATAGGAGAATGTAAAGCACCTCGTTTTGTATCATCTGGTAATCATTTTAATCCGGATAAAAAGAAACACGGACTGATGAATCCGAAGGGTGCGGAGAACGGTGATTTACCAAACGTAGTTGCAGATGGTTCTGGAAAGATTAAAGCGGAAATTGAAGCACCGCACATATCATTGGAAGAAGGGAAAACGACGATTCATAGGAAAGATGGAGCGTCTATTCTTATTACAGAAAACCCCGATGATGGTATGACACAACCAACAGGAAAATCTGGTGATCGAATTGCTTGTGGTGTTATTGTAAAAAAAACATCGGAAATGAAGAAAAAATAGAAGCTACCTTGGTGGGTAGCTTTTCTTGTTTTATCCGGCTATTTGTGGGCAGTAATATTTTCATCTCAAGATGAAGTAGATACAAAGAAGCTAAGTAGGAGAGAAACTGTCCGTAAAACATCCAATGATTAAAGTTTCACTTTATAAAAATGTATAACGAAGTCTGTTCAGAATTTCTTCTAGTGTAGATCTAGGGCAGCCGATGTTAATCCGGATATGATGCTCGCCGCCGAATCCATATTTCTCACCAGGATCAACGATGATTTTACCTTTCTCTTCAAGTAATGTTGTGCGCTCTTTTTGAGAAAGATTTAAACGTGAACAATCGATCCATAATAAAAAACTACCTTCAGGTTTTATTACGGAAAGTGTTGGTATATGCTTTTCAATAAATTCACAAGCAAAACGGGCGTTATCTTCTATATATAAACGTATGTCCGTTAGCCATGCGTTACATTCTGTATAGGCACTTTGCATGGCTGTATACGCAAATGTGTTTAATCCGTGAAACCCTTGTCTATATTGAGCCGATGTAAAGGCGGCACGAATTGTTTCATTCGGAATAATAATGAAGGATGCTTGTAATCCAGCGATATTAAATGTTTTACTCGGTGCCAAACAAGTAATAGTTCGGGCTGCTAAATTCTCGGATAAGGAAGCAAATGGTGTATGTGTATGGTTCGAGAAAATAATATCTGCATGAATTTCATCTGCGACAACGGTTACATTATATATCGTGCATAATCTACCGAGTTTTGTAAGCTCCTCTTTTGTCCAGACACGTCCGATCGGATTGTGTGGACTACAAAGAAGCATAAGTTTTACACCTTGTTGAAATTGTCTCTCTAAATGTTCAAAGTCTATCGTATATGTGCCGTCTTGTATATGTAACGGATTCTCACATAAATTCCGGCTATTTTTTGTGACCATTTCAAAGAATGGTGGATAAATAGGTGGTTGTACAAGTACGGATTCGCCTTTCTTTGTTAAAGCTTGTATGCTCGTACTAAGAGCTGGAACGATACCTGCGCTAAATACAATCCATTCTTTTTTTATTTCCCAATTATATTGGCTTTTTGTCCAGTGGATAAGAATGTCTGTAATTTCTTCAGGCGGAATCGTATAGCCAAAAATAGGATGTTCCATACGTTTTTGTAATGCAGTTTGAATTGGCTTTGGTACCTCAAAATCCATATCGGCAATCCAAGCGTGAATCAGTTCATCGTTTTTATATGTATCCCATTTCGTACTATGAGTTCCACGCCGATTTACCGTCTTGTGAAATTGCTGCATATGTTTGCTCCCTTCCTCTGTAAAACCGTTATGTTATGAAAGTTCTCTCTCTTCTTATAGAATAGCTGATATGATACGATAAAGAAAAGCATTAAAAAGTGGAAAAGGCGGGAAGTAGATGGGTGCATATGAGAAGATGGTTGAATTAGTAAAAAACTGGGATCCCTTTCAAATGGGGCCAGAATTTTATGAAACAGAAGCGAGCGATGTTGTATACGTAGTAAGTACGTTTGATGATCCGAAATACATTGCGAAGAAGATTCAACATATATATTTCATGTCGTTTGAAGATGTACCAGCAATTGAAAAGTGCGAAGAGTTAGCGAAGGAATTACTTTTGTTAAAAGAAGGTGGAAGTTGTTCATTATAGGCTGTCGGAAATTACGACAGCCTATATTTATATTATTGCGCTGAAAAAGCCATAATCTCTTCATAAACATGTTCTGGTTTTTCTTCTGGTAGTAAGTGTCCTGTGTCTTCATATGAAATAAATTTAGAATTAGGTAAGTCTTCATGTAGGCGACGTCCTACATGAATAGGAACGACTCGGTCTTTTTCCCCCCAAAGGAGTAAGGTAGGTGTATTAATCTTTTGTAGTTCAATGGAAGATAAATCACCCTCACGATCACGTATCATCCGGGTTAAGGCAGGGAATATACGATTATCGTAAAAGGGAGCGGCATAGCCTTCCATCATCTCATTGTCAATTAAAGTATGATCATGAACGACATTCATTAAGTTGTGAACAACGCCTCTTCGGATAATCCAGTTCTTCACGTATAGATGGAAGAATGGTAAGTAAGAGGAGTAAAGTAAAGGTAAGTTTGCACGCGCTAAATAGCTGGAGCTACATAATAAAATTGTTTTTGAAATTAATTCAGGGCGTAAACGATTCACGAAAAGTGAGATTTGTCCGCCCATAGAATGACCGACTAATATAATATTTGAGAGTGCCAAATGTTCTATTAAATCAATAATGACGTTGGCTAAATTATGATAGGAATATTTAAAGTGATGTGATTTATCACTTTTACCGAAAGGTGGTAAATCAAGGGCGATTACTGTTCCTTCTTTCATAAGTAATGGGATGAGTCGTCTGTAGCTAAATGAAGAAGATAAAAAACCGTGAACGAGTACGAAGGTAGGTCGTTCTTTTTTATTATTATGCTCGTACAATTCATAATGAATAGTAGTGCCGCGAGTGGAAAAAGTGAAGTAAGGACATTTGCATTCATGGTTCATTTTTTGTCACTCCATTGATTTTTGTTCATATCATCTCCTGATAGAAAAAATTTATGTTAACAAAAAAAGGCAAGATGATTGGAGCCATCTTGCCTTTTGTATATGTTCATTATTACCCCCGTACAATATTAGGAGGCACTTTTCCTTGTAATCCAGCAACTAAATTTTCGGCGGCTGTCATTGCCATTTGTTGTCTTGTTTTTAATGTTGCAGATCCGATGTGCGGTAAAGTTACAACGTTTTGTAAAGATAAGAGTGAATTATCTTTTTCGATTGGTTCTTGTGTAAATGTATCGATGCCTGCTGCAAAAATTTTCTTTTCTGTTAATGCATGAATTAATGCTGCTTCATCCACTGTTTTTCCACGGGATGCATTAATGAAAATTGCAGTTTCTTTCATTAATGAAAATTCTTCCTCTCCAATAAGATGATACGTTTCTTCTGTTAATGGAGTAAGAAGAACGATGAAATCAGATTTTTTTAGTAACGTTTGTAGTTCACAGTAGGTGGCATTAAATTTTTGCTCAGCGTCTTCCTTACGGCGACGATTATAATAAAGAACGTCCATGTCAAATCCGAATTTTGCTCGTTTTGCGACAGCTTCTCCAATTCGTCCCATACCAATAATGCCAATTGTGCTATGATGCACGTCTAGTCCGAAGTGTTTTTTTCCAATTTCAGCATCCCAATTGCCGTTTTTTACGTATGAATCAAGTTCGCACACGCGGCGACCGGCAGATAGCATAAGAGCGAAAACGAGATCAGCTACTGTATCATCTAATACGTATGGCGTATTCGTTCCGACTACATTTCTACTTTGCATCGCTTCTAAATTAAAGTTATCATAACCAACAGAAATGTTACTCACAACTTGTAAATTAGGAGCTGCTTGTAATAATTCTTCATCAATGGCTGATCCGAAGTTAAGCAAACCATGTTTATCTTGTATTTTTTCTAATAAAACTTCACGTGGTATTTTTTCATTACGATCCCATTTCTCGTATTCACAGTGCTTTGAGAGAAAAGTTTCTACAAATTTTGGAACAGGTTCAGCGATATATACTTTTGGTTTCACGGTTCCATCCCCTTTCGTTTTTATTTTTACATAATTCTCTAAAAAAATCTGCTTTTCAAATATAAAAGGGTATCTGTATAATTTAGACACAAATAGAAGGAAGGATGAATTATATGATGACTGAAAAGGAATTAGAGTTATTAGCTTGTCTTGAAAAAAATAGCCGTCTATCAGTAGAAATGTTAGCAAAGATGTTAAATATAGAAGTAGAAGATGCAAAGAAAATGGTCGCGAAATTAGAGAGTGAAAAAATTATCGTGGACTATGTAACACATATTGATTGGACAAAGGTAAAAGAGAATACTGGGTTAACAGCGATGATTGATGTGAAAGTTACACCGAAACACGGCGTTGGTTTTGATGCAGTTGCTGAGCAAATTTACCGTTATTCAGAAGTGAAGTCAGTTTATTTAATGTCAGGGACGTACGATCTTTCTATTACACTAGAAGGAAAAAGTATGGCTGAAGTGGCAATGTTTGTTTCAGAGAAGTTAGCAACAATTGAATCTGTCGTTTCAACAACAACTCATTTTATTTTGAAAAAGTATAAACATGAGGGGATTATTTATGAAAAAACTGATGATGATAAGCGAATTGTGGTGACACCATGAAGCATTTTGAACTATCAAGAGCAGCAGAATCTTTAAAGCCATCTGGCATTCGGAAGTTTTTTGATTTAGCAGCAGGTATGAAAGGCGTTATTTCACTCGGGGTGGGAGAGCCTGACTTTGTTACGCCTTGGAATGTAAGGCAAGCTTGTATTCGTTCTTTAGAACAAGGGTACACAGCATATACTGCAAATGCAGGATTATTGGAGCTTCGTCAAGAAATAGCAAAGTATCTAAAAAAACAATTTCAAGTATCTTATGATCCAAATGATGAAATTATCGTTACAGTTGGAGCGAGCCAAGCGCTAGATGTAGCGATGCGTGCTATTGTAAACCCGGATGATGAAGTGTTGATTATTGAACCGAGCTTTGTATCATACGCACCTCTTGTTACATTAGCTGGCGGAGTTCCCGTTCCGGTAGCAACGTCCTTAGATGATGCTTTTAAGGTCCAACCAGAGCAAATTGAAGCAGCCATTACAACGAAAACAAAGGCAATTTTACTTTGTTCCCCAAATAATCCAACCGGAGCAATGTTAAACAAATCCGAATTAGAAAAGCTAGCAGTCATTGTTGAAAAGTATAATCTTATCGTTTTATCAGATGAGATTTATGCAGAGCTTGTGTATGACGAAGAGTATACGAGTTTTGCGAGTATTAAAAGTATGCGTGACCATACCATTTTAATTTCAGGATTTTCAAAAGGATTTGCGATGACTGGATGGCGCCTTGGAATGATTGCAGCCCCTGTTGAATTTTCAGAATTAATGCTCAAAATTCATCAATACTCAATGATGTGTGCACCGACGATGTCGCAATTTGCAGCACTTGAGGCACTCCGTGCAGGAAATGATGAAGTAATTCGCATGAGAGATAGTTATAAACAGCGTCGTAACTTTATGACGACATCATTTAATGAGATGGGTTTAACATGTCATGTGCCAGGCGGGGCGTTTTATGTCTTTCCTTCTATTTCCTCAACTGGACTATCTTCAGCAAAATTTGCAGAACAATTATTGCTAGAAGAAAAAGTAGCAGTTGTTCCTGGAAGTGTATTTGGTGAAAGTGGCGAAGGGTTTATACGTTGTTCATATGCAACTTCACTTGAGCAATTGATGGAAGCAATGAAACGTATGAAGCGATTTGTAGAGAATAAAAAAAGGACAAAACATAATACGTTTTGTCCATAAAAGGGGGGGAATACTAGAAAGCCATGTGTTAGTATTCTATCCCAATATTTGAAAATTATACGCATTAGAGGAAATTTTTTCTTGAATTTTGAATGAGGGGAGTCCTAGTGGTATAATTTACTAATATAAAGTGGAATTATTCTGAGCGAGATATTACCTCAGCTTAGAATAAGCTTTCACTAATCGGATATTTAACAGTAAGCGCATCTGCTAAGCAGCTTTGTATTCTTGGTAGATGTTTTGCTACCCACATATTGTGGGAAAATGGTAAACGTATGGGAGTGTTTCATATGTCAGAACAATATACAACAGGAGTGGTTGTAACAGGGAAAGTGACTGGAATTCAAGATTACGGTGCATTTGTCGCATTAGATGAAGAAACACAAGGACTTGTGCATATATCTGAAATTACAAATGGATATGTAAAGGATATTCATGACTTTTTAAAGGTCGGCGATACAGTAGAAGTAAAGGTACTTTCAATTGATGCAGAGCACAGAAAAATGAGTTTATCGTTAAAAGCAGCGAAGAGAAAACAAGGACGGGTTCTTATACCGAAGCCATCTGATAAAGGATTTAATACGCTGCGTGAAAAGCTAACAGAATGGATTGAAGAATCGCAGTTAACAAAGTAAAAGAGGATCGCATATGGGCGATCCTCTTTTACTTTTCATTATGATATATATTTGCAAATATGGTTGCATGCAACCATATTCGTATGTCGGATGGGAAGAATGACATACAGGCTATCGAATTTCATTCGTTTCTGGGTGAGTACCAAGATTTTCAGATGGTTTGAATAGTAAACCAAGATTGATGAGCCCAGAAATACCAACGATGCCGTAAATAATACGTGCGAGAGCAGAGTTTTGTCCGCCGAAAATAGCTGCGACTAAGTCAAACTGGAAGAACCCGATAAGTCCCCAGTTAACAGCACCGATTACAGTAAAGACTAATGCGATACGTTGTAAAGTACTCATCTTAAATACCCTCCCTTAAATGTGAAGCGTGAGGAAGTCTCTTTAATAAGACTGAACTCCTTTATAGAATGGTGTTCTTTTTTTGTTTTTATACATACAAAATATCCATTACATGATGTATATACATCTATACCGAAAAATGCGAATTTTTATGCAAAAAATGAACTTTTTCTAACAAATAAAGATTGGTTACGTTTACAATTGTTGAATCGCTTGATTTACAACTTCAGTTTCGCTAAAGTGAATACAGAAATACATATACATAATTGGAGGGAAAAAGATGAGCACACATGTAACGTTCGACTATTCTAAAGCGTTATCGTTCATCAGTGAACACGAACTAACTTATTTACGTGATGCAGTAAAAGTATCACACCATGCGATCCACGAAAAAACTGGAGCTGGGAACGATTTCCTTGGGTGGGTAGAGCTTCCGCTTCAATATGACAAAGAAGAATTTACTCGCATTCAAAAATGTGCTGAGAAAATTAAAAACGACTCTGACATTTTACTTGTTGTAGGTATTGGTGGTTCTTATTTAGGGGCACGTGCAGCAATCGAAATGTTAAACCATTCTTTCTACAATACGCTTTCTAAAGAACAACGTAAAACTCCACAAGTGCTATTTGTTGGACAAAACATTAGCTCCACTTACATGAAAGATTTAATGGACGTATTAGAAGGTAAAGACTTCTCTATTAACGTTATTTCCAAATCAGGTACAACAACAGAGCCTGCAATCGCATTCCGTATCTTCCGTAAATTATTAGAAGAAAAGTATGGAAAAGAAGAAGCTCGTAAACGTATTTATGCAACTACAGATAAAGCGCGCGGTGCGTTGAAAACATTAGCTGATAACGAAGGATACGAAACATTTGTAATTCCAGATGATGTTGGCGGTCGTTTCTCTGTACTAACACCAGTTGGATTATTACCAATTGCAGTTAGTGGTTTAAACATTGAAGAGATGATGAACGGTGCAGCTGCTGGTCATGATGACTTCGCGACATCAGAACTTGAAGAAAACCCTGCTTATCAATACGCGGTTGTTCGTAATGCTCTATATAACAAAGGTAAAACGATTGAAATGCTTGTTAACTATGAGCCAGCACTTCAATACTTCTCTGAGTGGTGGAAACAGTTATTTGGCGAAAGTGAAGGGAAAGATCAAAAAGGTATTTTCCCATCTTCTGCAAACTTCTCAACTGACTTACATTCATTAGGTCAATACATTCAAGAAGGTCGTCGTGACCTATTTGAAACAGTTCTTAAAGTAGGTAAATCTACACACGAACTAAAAATCGAATTAGATGAGAACGATTTAGATGGATTAAACTACCTTGCTGGTGAAACTGTAGACTTCGTTAACACGAAAGCATACGAAGGTACATTACTTGCACATAGCGATGGCGGCGTACCAAACTTAATCGTAAACATTCCAGAATTAAACGAGTATACGTTCGGTTACCTTGTATACTTCTTCGAAAAAGCATGTGCGATGAGCGGCTACTTATTAGGTGTAAATCCATTTGACCAACCAGGTGTAGAAGCATATAAGAAAAACATGTTCGCCCTACTTGGAAAACCAGGATTCGAAGAACTAAAAGCAGAATTAGAAGAGCGTTTGAAATAAGAAAAGCGAAGCCGATTGTTTAGCCCAGGTGGCTAAGAGGCGTAGCTAGACAATAGAAAAGCAAAAGCGATCGGAGACCCCGATCGCTTTTTTATTAATTTTTGTGTCACCTTTTGTCGGGCAGTCGATATTCCATGTTGAATCGCCGATATATTCAGAATGGAAAGGGCATGCTAAAGGAAAAGTCTAGGAAGGATGAATGACTTGATTCCAATTCAATCAAATTTAGAAGGTTGTACATATGCGTTGTTTAAATTGGAGGAAGTTTTGAAGCCACTTGGCTATAGCGTTGGTGGTAATTGGGATTATGACAAAGGTTGTTTTGATTATAAAATCGATGAAGAAGATGGATATCAATTTTTAAGAGTCCCATTTAAAGCGGTAGAAGGAGAGCTCGATGTACCTGGTGTAGTTGTTCGCCTTGAAACACCGTATATTCTTTCGCATGTATATCAAGACGAACTGGATGACGAAGTAAATACGTTAGCAACTGGGACGAGCGGATTGGACCAGTTTGCTGAACCGAAAGACCCAGATGGCGTTGTGAAAAGAAAGTACGTTGATATTGGAAAAGTGTTAGTACAAGAGCTAGAGCAACATTTAATTAATGGTGGATGACGATCAGTATGTCGTTTTCGATAATGATAGAGGAATGAATCGGATTAATATGATATTGTTCATCACGTTTAACACCTAGTAAAAGAACATTTTGTTTTAAAAGCATAGTGCTACAAGCAGCGAAAGTTTGTCCTATGTATGGGGGTGTCTCCATAAGCTGTAATTTACTTTCTGAGATTTCGTTATAAAGCGTAAATAAGACGCCTGAAATAGAAGGGAATAAAAGCGAAGCGGTAAACACATAGCTTGTTAATTTATTTCCTTCTATAATTTCTGATGCTCCGGCTCTCGTTGCATTTTGAATTTGTTCGGAAGTAAGGAGCTCGGCGATACAGTGAATATTTGAGTTAAGTCCTTTTGCGGTTAAAATGTTTAAAATAGATTGTGTATCAGCTAAGCTTTCATTTTTTTCTTTGTCCGCCGTTATTAATATTGTATGAGCGGTTTTAATATTAGCCTTTAACAAAGTTTGGTCGTGATGCGGACAGCCCTTAATAAACTCTAAATGATGAAATGGTTTTGGAAGTAAAGAAAGTGTTTCATCAATTAACACAATATCGAGGTTTGGATCTAAAATGTGCATTTGATTTACCACTTGTTTAGCACGCTCATTCCATCCCACGATAATCATATGTCCATGAGAAGTAGCAGCTTCTTCGCCTTTAATCTTCATATATTGTTTGCTAATCATTTCAGTAGCAAATAACACCATATAATAAGAGCAAAATCCTGTTCCAAGTAAAATGAGACTCATGCCAATAAGCTTTCCGAGCATTGTATGCGGGACGAAATCGCCATAACCGACGGTGAAAATTGTAACAAGCGACCACCAAATCCCATCAAACCATGTAGTAAAGTATAGCGGTTCTAATGTATATATGAGGAAACCAGAAGTGGTCGTAAGTGCAATGATGAAACAAATTAAACGAAAAATAATGGAGTCACGAAATGTATCTATTAGGTTAACTCGTGATTTCAAATTGATATTCCTCCTTATTTGCAAGACTACATTCATTGTTACCATTATAGAAAAAAGAAAAACTCCCTATTTTACAAGAGAGTTTTTTACATATTACATACTTTCAACTTCCGTTTGTTGGACACTTTCAAGATGTTGCAAAGCGTAATAAACATCAGCTGTATGTTTTTTCTGATCAATAGACAATTTAAGATGTAAATAATGGGCTCCATTTTCTAATGTTTTAAGCTTCATATTTTTCACCTTTATGTCCATTTGTTTTATTTCCTCAATAACAATGGGGATATTGTCCATATCGCGTACAACAAGTTTAACGGCAATATCACGTTGGCGTAATGATCTAGGACCTAAAAATTTCATAGCTAATGGTATGAGTTCGACACTAATCATAAGGAAACACATACCGAAAATTGCTTCAAGGTAAAAACCAGCCCCGACAGCGATTCCGATACCAGATGCCCCCCAAATCATAGCTGCGGTAGTTAATCCTGCAATACTGTCGTTTCCTCTTCTTAAAATAACTCCGGCACCTAGAAAACCAATTCCTGATACAATTTGAGCTGCAAGTCGAAGGGGATCCATATTCATATGGTCGGTATGTGGTAAATTATAAGCTGCTTTAATAGATACAATTGTTAGAAGACAGCTAATAATAGAAATAACTAAACAAGTTTTTAAACCGAGTGGTTTTCTTTTTAGTTCACGTTCTAAACCGATAGCAAACCCTAAAATAGCAGAAAGGCCTAGTTTCATTAATAAATCGGTGTATTCCATATGTGTTCCTCCTTATATAATTGATATACGAATAAAACGTTTATATAGAAAAAAAGGCTTTTTAGCAGGATGACTTTATATAGAATATATGTAGGAATTACCTAGACATGAAAGGGATGTTTTGTTTAAGTATATGATATGAAAAAAGAAATTTGGTTGTTTTGTAAAAAAGTTTTAAAAAGGTGTTGCATTTCATTTTTTGGCATGCTATATTAATAACCGTCGCTGATGCAGAAACGCAGAAAGCGGTGAAAAAAGAAATTAAAAAACTTAGTTGACATCGAAAAACGAAGGTGTTAACATAAGGGAGTCGCAAATGAGCGACCGATAAGTTCTTTGAAAACTGAACGAAACAAACAACGTGAAACGTCAATTTTTATTTTAGATGCTAGACAAACTAACTTTATTGGAGAGTTTGATCCTGGCTCAGGATGAACGCTGGCGGCGTGCCTAATACATGCAAGTCGAGCGAATGGATTAAGAGCTTGCTCTTATGAAGTTAGCGGCGGACGGGTGAGTAACACGTGGGTAACCTGCCCATAAGACTGGGATAACTCCGGGAAACCGGGGCTAATACCGGATAACATTTTGCACTGCATGGTGCGAAATCGAAAGGCGGCTTCGGCTGTCACTTATGGATGGACCCGCGTCGCATTAGCTAGTTGGTGAGGTAACGGCTCACCAAGGCAACGATGCGTAGCCGACCTGAGAGGGTGATCGGCCACACTGGGACTGAGACACGGCCCAGACTCCTACGGGAGGCAGCAGTAGGGAATCTTCCGCAATGGACGAAAGTCTGACGGAGCAACGCCGCGTGAGTGATGAAGGCTTTCGGGTCGTAAAACTCTGTTGTTAGGGAAGAACAAGTGCTAGTTGAATAAGCTGGCACCTTGACGGTACCTAACCAGAAAGCCACGGCTAACTACGTGCCAGCAGCCGCGGTAATACGTAGGTGGCAAGCGTTATCCGGAATTATTGGGCGTAAAGCGCGCGCAGGTGGTTTCTTAAGTCTGATGTGAAAGCCCACGGCTCAACCGTGGAGGGTCATTGGA